>JAJFJI010000058.1 GCA_021774205.1 Nitrosomonas sp. | reverse complement strand
CTGGGTATTCAAGCATTTGAGCCAGTTTTGATTGAAGGTAAAGCAATTCAGTTGCACCCTCTGGTTTGCGCTGCTTTTAATGCTGACTTTGATGGTGACCAGATGGCCGTGCATGTGCCGCTTTCTTTAGAGGCGCAAATGGAGTGCCGTACCTTGATGATGTCGACGAATAATGTGCTTTCTCCGGCTAATGGAGAACCGATCATTGTGCCATCACAAGATATCGTCCTTGGCTTGTATTACGCTACGCGAGAGAAAATAGGCGCTCAGGGTGAAAACATGATGTTCCCAAATATCAGCGAAGTATCCCGTGCATACGAAAGTCGCAATGTTGAATTGAACGCTAAGATATTGGTGCGTATAAAAGAATATGATACAAACACCGATGGTGAGCAAATAGAAAAAATAACACGTTACGAAACAACGGTTGGGCGCGCATTATTGTTCGAAATATTCCCAATTGGATTGCCTTTTTCTTATATTAACAAGGCGCTCAAGAAAAAAGAAATTTCAAAGCTTATCAATGCCAGCTTTCGCCGCTGTGGTTTGCGAGAAACCGTAATTTTCGCTGATAAGCTTATGTATGCAGGTTTTACTTATGCTACCCGTGCGGGTATTTCAATTTGTGCGGATGATATGCTGACGCCGACCGAGAAGAGCAGCATAATTGGATCAGCGGAAAAAGAAGTAAAAGAGATAGAGACTCAATATACTTCAGGTTTAGTAACGCAAGGCGAGCGTTATAACAAAGTGGTGGACATCTGGGGAAGGGCTGGTGATCAGGTGGCTAAGGCGATGATGGATCAGCTTGGGGTGGAATTGGTGCGTGATCCAGTCACTGGTGAGGCGAAAAAAGATAATGATGGTAAGCAGTTAAAACAAGAATCATTTAATTCGATTTATATGATGGCGGATTCTGGCGCTCGTGGTTCTGCTGCGCAGATTCGCCAATTGTCAGGGATGCGGGGTCTTATGGCCAAGCCTGATGGATCGATTATTGAAACGCCGATCACCGCTAATTTTCGTGAAGGGCTGAATGTACTGCAGTACTTTATTTCTACCCATGGTGCACGCAAAGGGCTTGCAGATACGGCGTTGAAAACCGCGAATTCTGGCTATCTTACCCGTCGCTTGGTTGATGTGACCCAGGATTTGGTCGTGATCGAGGATGATTGTAATACGGGTAATGGTGTCATCATGAAGGCGCTAATTGAGGGAGGGGAAATAATAGAACCGTTACGGGAACGTATTCTTGGTCGAGTTGTGACGGATGACATTATTAATACAGAGAATCAGGAGGTTGTTTTTCCTGCCGGGATGCTATTAGATGAAGAAGCGGTTGATCTCATTGAATCCTTGGGAATTGATGAGGCAAAAGTGCGAACGCCACTGACTTGTGAAACCCGATATGGGCTATGTGCAAAATGTTATGGACGTGATTTGGGCCGCGGTACGGTAGTTAATATTGGTGAAGCGGTTGGCGTGATTGCAGCTCAATCTATTGGCGAACCAGGTACACAGTTAACGATGCGCACATTCCATATTGGTGGTGCGGCATCGAGGACAGCCGTTGCAAGTAAAGTTGAGAGCAAATCAAATGGTGTCGTGCATTACTCGTCGACCATGCGTTATGTTACTAATTCACAAAATGAATTGATTGCAATTTCACGCAGTGGTGAAATGGTAATTTCCGATGAAAATGGTCGTGAGCGTGAACGACACAAAGCCCCTTATGGTGCAACATTGCTAGTCCGTGATGGAGACAGTGTTAAAGCAGGTCAAGTATTGACAACCTGGGACCCGCATACTCGTCCAATCATTACAGAATATACAGGAAAAGTGCGTTTTGAAAATGTGGAGGAAGGCGTTACTGTAGCTAAGCAAATTGATGATGTGACTGGTTTGTCGACGCTGGTTGTAATTGATCCCAAACGACGGAGTGTTACTCAATCAAAAGGCCTGCGACCACTTGTTAAATTCCTGGATGAGGACGAAAAAGAAGTAAAAATTGCGGGTAGTGATTTGCCAGTTAGTATTACATTCCAGATTGGTTCAATTATTACGGTGCGTGATGGCCAACAGGTAAGCGTTGGAGAAGTGTTGGCAAGGATTCCACAGGAAACCCATAAAACCCGTGATATTACCGGTGGTTTGCCGCGTGTAGCAGAGTTATTTGAAGCGCGTGCGCCCAAGGATGCTGGTATGCTAGCAGAAGTTACTGGGACGGTGTCGTTTGGCAAGGATACCAAGGGTAAGCAGCGTCTTGTAATTACCGATCTAGAAGGTGTTTCGCACGAATATCTTATCACTAAGGATAAGCATGTGATGGCGCATGATGGGCAAGTTGTGAACAAAGGAGAGAGTATTGTCGACGGACCAGCTGATCCTCGGGATATTTTACGTTTGCAGGGCGTGGAAGCGTTGGCGCGATATATCACGGATGAGGTGCAGGATGTTTATCGTCTGCAGGGGGTGAAGATTAATGACAAACATATCGAAGTGATTGTCCGTCAGATGCTGCGTCGTGTTCAGGTTGTTAGTGCGGGTGATTCCAATTTCATTCAAGGTGAGCAGGTTGAGCGGGCGGATCTTTTGGTAGAAAATGAAAAATTAATGTCGGAAAATAAGATGTTAGCAACTTATGAGTTCATGTTGCTGGGAATTACGAAAGCTTCATTATCTACAGACTCATTTATTTCAGCCGCTTCATTCCAGGAAACAACGCGTGTTTTAACAGAAGCCGCTATCATGGGTAAAAAAGACGATTTAAGAGGTCTTAAAGAAAATGTAATTGTCGGACGGCTTGTCCCTGCGGGTACTGGCCTGTCATTTCATAATGCGCGTAGGAAAGGAAGACTATTGCCAGATGTTCATGTGGCTCAAGGCGTGGATGATAATGTAGATAGGACGAAGGGTAGTGAACATACAATCTAAGCTGGCATTTTTTGTAATTTTCAACGAATAATGGTTAGCGCGCTAACTTTTGTATAAATATTTTCTTAATCAATATATTGTCAAAATTATTTTGTGGTCTGTGAATAGCTAGATAAAAAATGCTTTGAATAAATTTTCTTGACAGTGCAGAGCTGACTCAGTAGGCTTGCGATGTCATGATTGGCTGATGTTATAAGCTAATGATAAAGGCGTGTGGGAGTGGTTGTTAGCACGTGAAGAAGAGAATAAAAAAATAACAAAAGCACATAA
>JAJFJI010000057.1 GCA_021774205.1 Nitrosomonas sp. | reverse complement strand
CCCAGTTCGGCTGGTGTGCCTGCGGAAACAGTAGGGCATACCATCGTGCTGGATTATAACGATTTAGCTGGCGTGGAAAAAACATTTAGCCAGCTTGGTGATGAAATTGCTGCGGTTATTGTTGAGCCGGTAGCGGGCAACATGAATCTGGTCGCGCCAAAAGCAGATTTTTTACTTACTTTGCGCAATTTATGTACCAAACATAGCAGCGTATTAATTTTCGATGAAGTCATGACAGGTTTTCGTGTGGGTCTGGAGTGCGCGCAAGGGATGTATCATATCAAGCCTGATCTGACAACGCTGGGCAAAGTCATTGGTGGTGGTATGCCAATGGCTGCTTTTGGTGGTCGGCGCGATATTATGCAATGTCTGGCCCCATTGGGTGCGGTATATCAAGCCGGCACGCTTTCTGGAAATCCTGTCGCTGTTGCTGCAGGGCTGGCCACATTAAAACAAGTGCAACAGGCGGGTTTTTATACAAATCTTGGCGAGAGGACCAAACAGCTCACGGAAGGCCTGGAAACAATCGCCAAAAAACATGGCATTGATTTTTGCGCGCAGGCGATAGGCGGGATGTTTGGTTTATATTTCCGTAACAATATTCCAACAAGTTTTGCTGAAGTGATGGAGTGCGACAAGGAAGCATTTAACCGGTTCTTTCATGCCATGTTAAGTGAAGGTGTTTATTTAGCCCCTTCGGCATTTGAAGCGGGATTTGTTTCTTCCGCCCATACTAACGTAGAAATTGACAAGACACTGGCTGCTGCAGAGAAGATATTCGCTGCAGGGTAATATAGAAATAAAAAAGGCGGCTCTAACTGAGCCACCTTTCATTGCTGCACTTTGTCTTACTGCAACATTATTTCAAACTGGTGATGAATGCAGAGACAGCTCGTTTTTCCTGCGCACTCATACGTGAAACAACGGACTGCATCACTTTATTATCGTTCTTGCGTGCATTCTTATTAAATGCACGTAATTGTGCGTAAGTATAATCTCTATGCTGGCCGGCAACCCGTGGGTAATTTGGAGGAAGACCAGCGCCATCGGGTGCATGACAGCTAGCGCAGGCAGGAACTTCATTTTCCAGATTGCCGCCCCGGTAAATAATCTCACCTAATTTCAGCAAATCTTCATTTGTTTCATTACTAATACCTGTTTGAGGTGTTTGCTGGGCATAGTAAGCGCCGAGATCTCTCATGTCTTCTTCTGTGAGTGGTGCAACCATTGGCCCCATCACAGGGTTAGCTCGTTTAGCTGGTTCGCCGTCATCACCTTCTTTAAATTCCATGAGTTGTTTGGTGGTATATGTAGCATGTTGGCCGGCCAGGATTGGGTTGACCGGGATAATGCTATTGCCGTCGGGGTTATGACAGCCGGCGCAAGTGCCTGCGGCAATTTCCTTGCCTTTTTCAGCATCACCGTTGGCAGATGCTGTACTTGAGCCAGCAAGGGTATGGGCAGATAATGATAATGTAATTACTGCAACCACTATTGCCGAATTCTTGAATATTCTCATTGTTTCGCGTCCATTTTCTTAAAGGGCTTCCGGAAAATCCGGTATTCTCTTTTGATTTAAGGAATGTATTCTAACAAGGCGGGTGATAGTTCACAACAAAAACTACCTGCTAAAAGCAATTTTCAGTATGACAAAAACGGTATCGTCAGTTCAAATTTTAGCCGCACAAATAAAATCGGACGCACAATAAATAAATGATACGACGCCCCCGGATATTGGCATTGCCTGCCCGCACGCCCCCATATTCTGATTATTCAAAAAAAATGCGTTGTTAATTCATACTTTGGTAGTCAAAGTAATGACAAGCGTAAAAAATTTCGCGTATTATTCTGTCGTTAAATAAATTGTACGATACGCTGGAATGTCGATTGCATATAATCATAAGAAAAGTTGTGTGAGGCCCGTCTAAAATTCAAATTCGGTCATTTTCTTCAGAAATCATTTAAAATATTTGAACAATGATTAGAATATAAAGACTTACAAACGATTAGTAGTGAAGAAATCATACGTTCGCTGGATCATCGAATTCTCAACATAATAAATTTATCTGGCCGCAAGAAAAGCCAGATTAGCCTGAAATTTTATGAAAATACATATAAAGACACCTCAAGAAATTGAAAAAATGCGCGTAGCGGGCAGACTTGCATCTGAAGTACTTGACTATATAACGCCATTTGTTAAGCCGGGCGTGACAACTGGCGAGCTGGACCAGCTGTGTCACGATTACATGGTTAACGAGCAAAACACGATTCCTGCGCCACTCAACTATGCGCCAAAGGGCCATAAACCATATCCAAAGTCGATTTGCACGTCAGTTAATAAACAGGTCTGTCATGGGATACCTGGTGATAAAACATTGAAAGACGGGGATATCGTTAATATTGATGTAACCGTCATCAGTAATGGCTATCATGGCGATACCAGCCGCATGTTTTTCGCCGGAAAACCTTCTATTCAAGCAAAGCGCCTATGTGAGTTAACTTATGAAGCGATGTGGCGGGGTATTGACGAAATCAAGCCTGATAACTATCTTGGTGATATTGGGCATGCCATTCAAAAATTGGCTGAGCATGCTGGCTACAGTATCGTGAGAGAATTTTGTGGTCATGGGATAGGCGCGCAATTTCATGAAGATCCACAAGTGCTCCATTATGGTAAGCGAGGAACGGGGATAAAACTGAAGCCCGGTATGATCTTTACTGTCGAGCCGATGATTAACGCCGGAAAGGCGGCAATTCGCCATTTGCCGGATGGGTGGACGATTACCACCAAAGATAATAGTTTGTCGGCACAATGGGAACATACGATTCTGGTTACTGAAGATGGTCATGAAGTGTTGACGCTTTCTGCTGGCGCGCCAGCGAAACCGGTGTATCGTTTTTCGGTATAAAATTTTCCATTTAATAACAGAGGATAAGAATAATAATGCGCTATGGCAATAGGGAGTCTGATCAAATCCGTCCGGTAACAATTACGCGTAATTACACTAAGCATGCCGATGGTGCGGTATTGATAGCGTGTGGTGATACTAGAGTAATATGCACGGCCAGTGTCAATGAGAAGGTTCCTCCTTTTCTTAGAGATAAAAAACAGGGCTGGCTGACAGCAGAATATGGCATGTTGCCATGCTCGACGAATGAACGCATGCAACGTGAAGCTGCCAGAGGAAAACAGTCCGGTCGCACCATGGAAATTCAGCGCTTGATTGGTCGCGCATTACGTTCTGTGGTAGACCTGAAAAAACTGGGTGAACGCACCATTCAGATTGACTGTGATGTTATTCAAGCCGATGGTGGTACCCGTACGGCCAGTATTACCGGTGCGTTCGTGGCATTGCACGATGCTGTGCAAAAACTACTGCACCAACAATTAATTAAAACCACACCGATTCTTGATCATGTGGCCGCCATCTCGGTAGGTGTCTATCAAAGCGCGCCAATCCTTGATTTAGATTATCAAGAAGATTCGTCATGTGATACCGATATGAACGTCGTCATGACGGGTGATATGGGCCTGGTGGAAGTACAGGGGACTGCTGAAGGACTCACATTCAGTCGGCAGGAGTTGGACGCGATGCTGGACATGGCACAACGTGGGATACAGGAACTCATTACGCTACAGAAAGAAACGCTGGCGGTAACAAATCAATGATTCATGCACCATTAAAAAAGCTTGTCATTGCCAGCAATAACCAAGGGAAATTGCGCGAGATCAATTCAATACTTGCGCCGCTGGAAATTGAAGTGCTCCCGCAATCGGTATTTAAAATCCCTGAAGTCGACGAGCCCTATCATACGTTTGTTGAAAATGCGCTGACAAAAGCACGTCACGCAAGTAAGCATGCTGGATTGCCCGCGCTAGCGGATGACTCCGGTATCTGTGTCAATGCGCTCAATGGTGATCCGGGTGTACAGTCGGCACGCTTTGCCGGTGAACCCAAATCAGATCAACGCAACAATCAGAAATTGATTGACATACTTAAACATCAGGTCGACAGAAGCGCCTATTACTATTGTATTATTGTGTTGTTAAGACATGCGGATGATCCCCAGCCTATCATCGTCGATGGCGCCTGGCATGGAGAAATCATTTTGGAACCAAAAGGGGAAGGTGGATTTGGTTATGATCCTTATTTCTATCTGCCTGAGCTCGGTAAAACAGCCGCACAACTCCCAGTGGAACAAAAAAACCAGATCAGTCATCGTGGAAAAGCTTTAGCCAAATTGGCTGAGGATATACAAACTCACAAGTCTATTCCAGAAGAAATAACGCGGAGATAATGACCGGTTCTGGTATTCGGACTTTGTCAGTTGGAAGCGAAAGAAAGTGGCTGACAGAGAATTAATAAAATCAGAACGCCTTCAACCGGTGGGGTCACCAACCGATGAGGTATTTGATTATTTTAAAGATAGGATTAGGCAATCAGACGCATGTCCCAGCTCTGGACAAACCAGAGTCAACTATCACCAAAAATATTATAAATAAAGCAAAATCCCTTGTTGAGTTTTTAGTATTCTATTCAATATTGCTCGTATGCGGTTGTTCGCGCAGGGCTATTGCTTGCATCCACTTTATGGGATAATCACGCGATTGACATAGGCTTATACGATGGAAACTTTATACGATAAACTCTGGCGGCAACATGTCGTTCATACCGAATCCGGTGAGCCCGATGGGATGGCGTTAATATACATTGACCGCCATTTGGTGCACGAAGTGACCAGCCCGCAGGCATTTGAAAGCCTGAGACTAGCTGGACGCAAGCTATGGCGCGTCAATTCGATTCTCGCGGTCGCAGACCACAACGTACCCACCACTGATCGCAGCCATGGGATTAGTGACCCAATCTCACGTTTACAAGTGGATACGCTCGATCAAAATTGTGAAGAATTCGGTATTACTGAATTCAAAATGAACGATCTGCGTCAGGGTATCGTTCATGTGATTGGTCCAGAGCAGGGTGCAACCTTGCCGGGCATGACGGTTGTT
>JAJFJI010000056.1 GCA_021774205.1 Nitrosomonas sp. | reverse complement strand
CGCATTATAGCCGCAACTTATGAAGATATTCGGGTAGTTTGTATTTATGTGCCCAACGGTGAGAAAGTGGCGTCTGAGAAATATGATTATAAATTAGCATGGTTGGCCGCACTTAAACATTGGCTGCAGAAAGAATTGGTTAAGTACCCAAAGCTAGTGTTACTGGGAGATTTTAATATTGCGCCGGAAGATCGAGATGTGCATGATCCTGAAGCTTGGAATGGACAGGTTTTGTGTAGTCAGTCTGAGCGGGATGCTTTTCGCAAATTACTGGACTTGGGGCTGGTCGATAGCTTTCGTTTGTTTGATCAGCCGGAAAAAACTTACACATGGTGGGATTATCGCATGTTGGCGTTTCGTCGTAATCGGGGGCTACGGATCGATCATGTTTTGTTGAGTAACGAATTAGCTCATTTTTGTTCGGCCTGTACGGTAGATAAAACGGCGCGCAAAGATGAAAGACCTTCAGACCATGCGCCGGTTATCGCAGAGCTTTCTATTAAGTAGCCGAAAATAAATAAGTATGTTATTTATTGGTAGATGGCAAATGCTGAAGTTCAGTATTGAGTATTTCCAGGTTTTTTTCGCTTACATCAATTTCATTTTTAAGGCGCTCAACTCGGTCAAGGTAGCGTTGGTAATTCATACGTTCCTTGCCGAGTCGGTCGGGTGTGCCGCCTTTATATTCGTTTTCTAATTCTTCCAGCCGATTTTCTTCTTCAGCAAATTTACTTTCTAATGCTTCACGTTTTTCTTCGGTTTTGATTGATTCTATCCTTTTCTGAATCGTAGACTGAGCAGCCGATGAGTCAATTCCTGGTATGACGGTGATCGGCGGTAAATCTAGCTGTTCCGTTGTATTTGAACGGATGTTTGAGTAGGTCACATTGCCAGATTCATCTATATTTTTGTAAACACCTGATTGAGCAATAGAAGGCATAAAGAATAAAATTAAAAATGCGATAAGGATAATTTTCATGAGTTATCATTCAAGTTCAAAAAATTCGTCAGGCAGAAATACATTGGAAAAAGACTGAATTCATTAAATTTTGCAAAGCTTTGCAAAGTTTTTATCTGTGTGTGGTCAGTTTTTATCAAATTAGCTAAAGGCTCGCAAGTTCTTTCTTAAGTGCTGATATGTTTCTTTCATGTAATAACACACGGTCCTGGACTATTATTTTCTTGTTTTCGTGTTTAATTACATCATGTTGAGACTGTGTCGTATTAATTTCAGAATTTTCTAATGGCTTGGCCAAAACTTGTTTGGCGTTAACCAGCAGCCTGTATTCATTCTTTAATTCATTTTCAAGAAGTTGGCGACGTTTGGTGTCGCGTTTTTTTTGGGTTTGGTTACTGACTTTGGGGAATTTCTTGTGTTGTACGGTCCCGGCGTTAAATTTAGGTGAAGCTTGTGCAGGTTGGAGTCGCTTTGCGCCTTTTATAGGCTTATTGGAGAAGGTTATTCTTCCGTCATTGTCAACATGCTTGTATATCTCTGTATTGGCCTTGACGACAGGAGCAGTCGTAGAGAAGAAGAATGTCAGAAGAATGATGGCTAAATTTTTATCTCCCATACCCGTTGACTGATAAATATTGAAATCTGGAAAAATTACAGATTCTGTTTGTCCGGACAGATTTTTTTGCAATTACTCAATTATTCTATCAGCCAACTCCAAATGGAAAATTTAAAAAAGAAGGAATAAATCCGTCCTTCTTTATCTTAGGTATATTACACAGGAGCTTGCATGGGCTACAAACTGTAATACATATCAAATTCAACCGGATGGGTTGTTGACCGTAATAACATGACATCTTTCATTTTAAGATTAATATAGGCATCAATCATTTCATTGGAAAAAACGCCGCCTCGGATAAGAAAGTCGCGGTCTTTATCTAAGTCTTCCAGCGCTTGATCAAGTGAATCGCATGAATTAGGGACCTTTGCCGCTTCTTCTGGGGGTAGATCATAAAGATTTTTGTCCATCGGGTCGCCAGGATAAAGTTTGTTTTGGATTCCATCTAAACCGGCCATCATAAGTGCGGTGAATGCAAGATATGGGTTTGCGGTAGGGTCAGGAAACCGAACTTCAATACGTCGTCCCTTTGGATTATTGCAATGAGGTATGCGTACAGCGGCAGATCGATTGCTGGCTGAGTAAGCAAGATTAACAGGCGCCTCAAAACCGGCAACTAGTCGCTTATAAGAGTTGGTGCTAGGATTGGTTATTGCATTTAAAGCTCTGGCATGCTTTAGGATGCCGCCAATATAATGCATGGCAATTTCCGATAAGCCAGCATAACCATTTCCGGAGAACAGATTTTTTCCATCTTTCCAGATCGATTGGTGTACATGCATGCCTGAGCCATTATCACCAACGATTGGTTTCGGCATGAAAGTTGCCGTTTTTCCGTATGAGTGGGCAACATTATGTATGACATACTTCATTAGTTGATTCCAGTCGGCACGTTTCACCAAGCTATTGAACTGGGTACCAATTTCGCACTGGCCGGCTGTGGCAACTTCATGATGATGTACTTCCACGCTTACGCCCATTTCTTCCAGCATCAGGCACATGGCAGAACGAATATCTTGCAGCGAATCAACTGGGGGGACAGGAAAGTAACCACCTTTTACATTAGGTCTATGGCCAATATTTCCACTTTCATATTTTATAACCGAGCTCCAGGCGGCTTCCTCTGATTCAATGTTGACTGAGCATCCGGACATATCGGTATGCCAATGAACAGAATCGAAAATAAAAAATTCAAGTTCAGGACCAAAATAAGCAATATCTCCAATACCCGTAGATTTGAGATAGATTTCACCACGCTTTGCTAGAGAACGTGGGTCGCGGCTATATCCTTTGCCATCAGAAGGTTCGACGACATCGCAGGTTATGAGTAACGTTGCTTCTTCCATAAAGGGATCCATTGTCGCGGTGTCTGGATCTGGCATTAGTTGCATATCGGAAGATTGGATACTCTTCCAACCGGCGATGGATGAGCCATCAAATGGGTGGCCGTCTTCAAATTTGTCAGCATTAAAGGCATGAGCAGGAACGGTTACATGCTGTTCTTTGCCATTGGTATCCGTGAAACGCATATCAACAAATTTTACATCATTGTCTTGAATCATTTTCAAAACGTCAGTGACTACCATTTACTTTCTCCATACAGTACAAATATTATAAGACGAGTATATAGGCTCAGCACCGTTATCTAATTGTGATGCTTTCATCTCATTTTAAGCATCTTTGGCCACATTTCATTAGGAATTTTTGCAATGGTACCTCGCCATACTGGTGGATTCTTCAATCAGTGTAGCCAAGCCTGCAAAGTTTTAAGTGCGATAATTCTTAATTTATTCCAGTGTGAGTATTAAAAAAAACAGGTCACATTATAACAGCGTGTATGGGTTCATTATGCAAAGATACACCCTGAATACATGGCATATTTCAATTGAACATGTCAGGGCGCACGTAAATTAATGTATTATCAGGCGGTAAGATTATTGATCATAGGAGCCTTACTTGACTTATGCATAATGCAGTAACGCGGACGCTTAAATTTTGATATTTTTTTCCTTGGCAAAGAAAATAGGTCTGATGATTGGCCTGGGTTTTTTATCGATGACAATTTTGCTTCCTGCGCCAGAAAATATGTCAGCATCGGCATGGCATACCGCAGGAATCGCGCTTCTACTGGCGGCTTGGTGGGCTACAGAAGTATTGCCAATTCCGGTAACATCCCTACTGCCGGTTCTGTTGTTTCCGGCATTTGGCGTCATGACGATGGAGGAAAGTACAGCGCCTTATGCGGCACCGACAATTTTTTTATTGCTTGGTGGTTTTATTATTGCAACGGGACTGTCCAGATGGAATTTGCACCGCAGGCTTGCCCTGAATATTCTTGCTCGAGTTGGTGATAGCCCTGCTGCATTAATCGCTGGTTTTATGGGCGCAACTGCATTGATTTCCATGTGGATCAGTAATACCGCCAGTGCCATTATGATGATTCCAATCGCCATGTCTCTGGCTAGTGAAATAATCAAAGATGGCGCACAAAAACACCAAGGTTTTCTCTTGTGCCTAATTCTAGGCATAGCTTATTCAGCCAGTATTGGAGGTCTTGGAACGATTATTGGTACGCCGCCAAATTTGTTTGTGGTCAGTTATATGAAACAAACATACGGTATCGATATCAGTTTTTTTGATTGGATGTTATTTGGTATTCCGGTTGTCGTGGTGATGGTGTGTTCCGCTTGGTGGGTACTTACAAAATGGGCTTACCCGCTTGATATGTGTGGAATGCATATTTCCAGGCAAGTAATTACCAGCGAATTAGACAAACTGGGAACACTGACGCAACCAGAAAAGCGCGTTACGGCCGTTTTTCTGCTGGTTGCTATTTCATGGATTTTGCGTGTTCCAATTCAGCAGCATTTTGATATTCTGCTATGGTTGAATGATGCCATGATTGCTGTTGGTGGGGCGGTAATTATGTTTTTTATCCCATCTGGACATGCTCAGGAAAAAGGAACCGCCCTGTTGGATTGGGAAAGTGCCAACAAGATACCTTGGGGTGTGCTGCTGTTATTTGGTGGCGGATTAAGCTTAGCGGCTGCAATTAAGAATACGGGGCTTGCTGTCTGGATTGGCGCAGGTTTGTCAGGTTTTACCGATCTGGAATTAATTTTTTTACTATTCGGGCTTGTTTCGTTGGTTATTTTTTTGACGGAACTTACTAGCAATACTGCGACCACAGCAACTTTATTGCCTATTCTTGGCGCGTTGGCAGTAACAGGCAGCATGGATCCCATGCTATTGTTTGCGCCAACTGCACTTGCTGCAAGCTGTGCATTTATGCTGCCGGTCGCAACTGCGCCCAACGCCGTTGTTTATGCAACTGGAAGCGTAACCATTTCTCAGATGGCAAGTGCAGGCTTTAAATTAAATCTTGTTGCGATCGGTGTTGTTACGGTTTTATCCTATGTTTTGGTTCCCGTGGTATTTGGGTAAAGATTTATGATATATCCGACCAAACAAAGCCATGCCAGGTTAGTTGGCAATTAATGGTAAGTACAGTTTTCAGCTAGCCTTAAATGCGCCGCGCACTCGATATCCTCAAAGATATTTTTGGTTACGCCGCATTTCGTGGATTGCAGGCCAAGGTAATTTCACATGTTGCCGGGGGGCAGGATTGCTTGGTATTGATGCCAACAGGTGGCGGCAAGTCCCTGTGCTATCAAATTCCTGCATTAATGCGTGAGGGTGTCGCTGTCGTGGTTTCACCGCTGATTGCATTGATGCACAACCAGGTTGCGGCACTGCATGAAATTGGTGTGCGCGCTGCATTTTTGAACTCTTCCTTGTCTCAAGCAGAAGCCGCAGCCGTTGAAGGTGACCTGCTTACAGGAAAGTACGACCTGCTTTATGTCGCGCCGGAGCGATTGTTAACGCCACGTTTTCTGGATCTAATGGCGCGCACCCCGCTTGCGTTATTTGCAATAGATGAGGCGCATTGTGTGTCGCAGTGGGGTCATGATTTTCGCCCGGAATATATTAAGCTTTCGATTCTGCATGAAAGCTTTCCTAGTGTGCCGCGTATTGCTTTGACGGCGACTGCGGATACCGTAACGCGTAAAGAGATTGTTGAGCGCCTTGGTCTTGACGGCGCGAAGCTTTTCATTTCCAGTTTTGATCGGCCAAATATACGCTATCAGATTATCGATAAAACAAATGGCAAGAGTCAGTTACTTGATTTTATTTGTGCCGAACACGAAGGGGATGCAGGGATTGTTTATTGTTTGTCGCGCAAGAAAGTTGAGGAAACAGCCGCTTGGTTAAAAAATAAGGGTGTGTGCGCCATTCCGTATCATGCCGGAATGAGTGCGCAGATACGTCGCGATAATCAGGAAAGATTTTTGCGTGAAGAGGGTATCGTAATGGTCGCGACCATTGCTTTTGGTATGGGAATTGATAAACCAGATGTGCGATTTGTGGCGCATCTTGATTTGCCCAAGAGTATTGAAGGCTATTACCAAGAAACAGGGCGTGCTGGGCGTGATGGTCAGGCAGCAACGGCCTGGATGGCGTATGGTCTGGGTGATGTGGTGCAGCAACGGCGCATGATCGATAATTCAGAAGCGCTTGATAAATTTAAACATGTCGCCGCAACAAAACTCGATGCATTGCTTGCCTTATGTGAGGCGACTACATGCCGACGTTTGCGTTTATTACATTATTTTGACGAAACTGCCGCGGATATTGCATGTGGTAATTGTGATGTATGTCTTAATCCACCGGTTGTTTGGGATGGGACAGTTGTTGCGCAAAAAGCACTGTCATGTGCTTATCGCACTGGCCAGCGTTTTGGCGCTGGTCATTTAATTGATGTGTTGCGAGGTAACAAGACCGAACGCGTTCGGCAATGGGGTCATGAAAAAGTCAGTACCTTCGGTATTGGAAAGGATTTGGAGGGAAATACATGGCGCGCAGTATTTCGACAATTAGTAGCCCTTGGGTTTTTTATTTCAGATAGTGAGGGTCATGGTTCATTGTTGCTCGCTGAATCCAGTCGTGCTGTACTAAAAGGCCAGCAAACCATTTTATTGCGGCAGCAACCTGAATTTCAGCGGGTCTCAAAGGGACCACCACATCAAGACGACTCATTAACACTTGATCCAGCTGCACATGATCTGTGGTCGCGTTTGCGCGCATGGCGAACCGATATTGCCAAAGTGCATGGTGTTCCAGCTTATGTTGTATTTCATGATGCAACTTTGAAAGAGCTGGTGCGCATTTGTCCGCAGACAGAAGGTGAATTGCGCTTAGTGTCTGGCGTTGGTACGTATAAAATGGAGAGATACGGTGAAGATTTGATTGAAATTCTTCGGGACAATTAGTTTCGATATCAACGTGCAAAAGGATGGTAAAGGTAAAAAAACAACGCTTAATTGGTATGAATGTTGTGTTTTTACAACACAAATCATTATTGTTACTGGAAAATCACTGATTTATCTTGCAGCGTGCATGAGGGTTGGGCACAATTTAGCTAACCCTTCTGGTTCGGAAGGTCAGCATCTGAATAGTGGGGTGCATTCCACCGGAGTGTAGTAGGCTGAGTTTGATGACCCCAGTCGATTTAATATTAAAGGAGAACTTCCATATGAAGAAGAAACTTATTTCGTTGGCGGTAGCCGGTGCGCTTGCAGCTCCGATGGCTGCCTTGGCGGATGGAACAAACGTTACCTTGTTTGGTAGTGTGCAGTCTGAATATAGCACGGTTGACATTGATAATATTTCCGGCGGTGCTCAGTCTGATATTGGCGATGATGCGGGTCGTTCGAGGTTTGGTATGCAAATCACTGAGCACTTGGGTGGTGGATTAAAAGCAAAGGCACACATCGGATATGGTTTAAATACCGGCAGTGGTGACATCGGTTTTGCTCGTGAGCGTTGGGTTGGACTTGCTAATGATCATTGGGGTGAAGTGAAATTAGGTCGTGTGCAATCGCCCTTCAAGGATTTTGCCGGCGGTATGACTATTGATCGGTTTTCTAACACCAGTTTACAGGCGGGTGGTAGTGGTGGCACCATGGTTTCGTCTGCTAATGGTTATGGTGCTGGTGCGGTGGGTTTTGTTG
The DNA here is from genome assembly GCA_021774205.1 of Nitrosomonas sp. Lineage (GTDB taxonomy): Bacteria > Pseudomonadota > Gammaproteobacteria > Burkholderiales > Nitrosomonadaceae > Nitrosomonas. The sequence continues at coordinate 1,009 of JAJFJI010000056.1, read as the reverse complement.
ACAATGCGGCCCGCTATGACTCGCCAGTGGTAGAAGGCTTTTCTTTTGTAGGATTGTTAATGCCGAGTGATGCAAACAGGTTGGATCCTGTGACTGGAAATGGTGATCCCGCAAATGCCGGTGGTAATAGTGGTGAGTGGGATTTCCAGATCGCTGGTAAATACAATATGCAATATGATATACATGATTTCGACGTGTTCGGCGGATATTCCCGCGATAACATCAGCGATTCCCAAAAACAATTTGGAGTTTTCGATGATGAAGAAGTTTGGCGTGGCGGTGCTTCCTGGGCCGTTGGGGATTTTCGCTTAAGTGGCCAGTATGAAAACATTAATAATGCAGTAGGTGCGGCAACTTGTACTAATGCAGCTGCTTTAGGTTCCGTTACTGACACCACAAACGGCAGTGGCCGTGGGCAATGTAATTCTGCAATGAATGCCAACGGTGATGGTAATGTCTGGTTTGCGGGCGCAGAATATTCCATTGGGAATACTACGCTGGTAGCACAAGGTGGTATGACACATGCAAAAAAACTTACGGGTACTGTAGCAGGTAAAGATGCTAAGAGCTTTACCGTTGGTGCAATTCATCAACTGAGCCGTCGCTCAAGCCTGTTTGGCGGTTATCAGCATGTTGATGTTGATAACCATACGCCTGGCGTCGTGGATAGTGATCGTAGTACCTATACTGTAGGTTTGCGTCACAATTTCTAATCGATATTTGATGGTAAAAAAGGGCATCGGTTGATGCCCTTTTTTTTGGCCAATGATATTGGATTAATGTAAAAAAAATGAGGAATGTAGTAAATATGCATTTGACCTGATTCAGTCTGTCACGTAGAGTCAATACTAATATTTTTTGAATATTTTAAATTTAGAGCTTAAAAATTTTTTAGTAAGGAAGTGGCGTTATGAGTATGAAAAAGTGGACGGATGAAGAGCTGGCTTCGACGTGTGACAAACTTGAAGTATGGAATCTTGATCACAAAAAAAAAGGTTGGGCTCCACGG
>JAJFJI010000055.1 GCA_021774205.1 Nitrosomonas sp. | reverse complement strand
AAGAATTGCTTCAGTCCAGCCAGGAACAACATCAGTATAGCTTTCAGCTGCCACACGCCCATGCCAAAGTACATTATCAGCGATATATAACCCGCCTGGACGAATACGATCTTTTGCCATATGCCATATGGCAGGATAATCGCCCTTATCAACATCGTTGTAGCATATATCAAATAACCCGCTTGTTTGGGCAAAAATTGCTTGCGCATAACCAACATGGAAATCAACTCTATCCCATAATGCTACAGAGGTTAGATATTGCTCAGCTTTATCTTTATTTTGTGGATCGCCATCACTACAAATAACTTCTCCATTTGCACCTACCGCCCTAGTAAACCAGTAAGCAGAATAACCATAGCCGCTACCAAATTCAAATACGCGCTTAGCATTGATCATTTTTGCTTGGGTTTCAAGAAACATGCCAACCAAACGATTAACAATCGGAAAGTTACTCTCCCTTGCCAGGGCCTCCATATCCGCCAAAACGGCGTGATTCGCTTGGCTTGCTAAACGAAGCATATATTCTTCAATCGCCGGATCAACCGGATTAACTTCGCCAGGATTCAACATAGCCGGACAGTGCATTTTTACCATCATTTTCTCATCAAGAAAACCAATTAAACTATTTTATGACCAACTACAGATAATAAAGTTAATCAACAACAACCGCCACAAAAGCATAATCTTATAATTCATTGATTTCCTGGGTCATTTTAACTCCCATAAACCATTTTTCTTGAAAAATGATCGCAAACTGAACAGTTGCTATAACTCTCTGGATACCGGTCCATTTTCTCTCTGCCAGCAAACCAGAATTGCGGTTATAACAAACATTAAAGCAGGAATTCGGCTATAGAGAATAAAAGCGTCTGTCATCCCAGCTAAAAAGATAAAACAAACCAAAGTGGCACCCAGTAAAGTTAGCTGATGATTTTTTAACGTTTTAAACCAGCTCCACAAGAGAAAGGCAAAAGCCAACAGTCCAAACAAACCAATATGCATCCCGATCTCAATCAAATCATTATGGTAATGGGAGGTTTTATGAAATGTGGACAGGCCTTGGTATACCCCGCCTTTATAAGTCACGACTGTTTCATCAAAATAGCGCTCCGGCGAGCCCGTACCATGACCAAACCAGGGCCGTTGAGAAATACCAAATAGACCAACATCCCAAAGCGCCAGGCGATATCCCAAGCTGGAATCGTATCTATCTTGTTGCGTCAGTTTTATATCATCTCTCGCCACAGCAAGTCTTTCTTGAAAACTATTGCTACTATACGCAAACGTCACAACCACAACAACCAAAACCACTGTCATGCCAAGCAATTTTCTGATTTCTGTTTTATAGCACAAAAGAATTAAAAAGGCCGAGGTTAAAAGTGTCGCCAGTAAAAGGCCTCGCGCATGCTGATTAAACTGGATAAACAACAATAAAAGCGCAACACCCCATCCCAGCAAGTTAATTTTTATATTATTACTTGTAATGGTCAGGCAGAGCGTCACGATAGTCCCTATCCCCAGCATGGCTGAAAAAGTAAGGTAACTGATTCTAAGAAACGGAATACCTTGCCCCCCTACAATCATCCACTGGTATACGCCAATAACTAGAATAGTTGAATATCCCACCAATAACGGACCAATTGCCCAAGGTAGCCGCGTTTTGTTCAGCAGGGACAGAAAAGGAATAAAAGCCAACAAAATAAAATATTTTTTCCATCTCAAAAGACCCGCTTCAGGGGAGTCACCCCAAAGCATCCCCAATGCCAGAAAACCACATAATATTAATATTGCAAGCACCAAAGGCTCTTTAATCGTCTCCCCCAATCGACGATGACCACCATCCAAAACCCAGGCCACGATCAAAACTAGAAAAGCAAGCCAGACTATGGTGTTGTGCCACAATGCAATGCAGAAAAAAAATAGTGCAAACTTTGCTGTTCTATCATGCCATTTTTCGGCACACAGACTGACATCAGACAAAACATCTTGTTTCTCACTCATTCGACACGCTCATCTTGAACGGCACTAACAATCATCTGTTTCTTTGGTGAATTCGCACAACAAACATGTGCTATCCCAGTAAAATCTGGTATGCCGCACAAACAACCATGAATTGCATCGATGTATTTAATCAGAAACATTCTTTATTATCGAGGGTGAACAAAATTGCTGTTGGCGTATTGATTAGAAACAGGATTTTTGGAAATAATTTTTTGCGATTCGGGCTGATCACCACCTGCAAAGTATCACCTGAGCTAGTCAAGTGCGGCGTTAAAAATTCTTCTGTTACCTCAGTATATGAACTAAGCACCAGAATAAATTCAGCGCCAGAATGACTGATAACGCCATTTACTGATAGACCTGACATGGTAGTGACAGAGCCGATACAACGCCTGGTCAAACTAGCGCATTCTAGACCGGAATCACCACGTCAACAGACTGCAATACCGACCGATTCATTGCATATTCATTAACAATTAATGGCATCACCACTTTGCTGAGCTTGTTGTTCTAACAAGGCTACGTATCGGGGCAACACGTCTGGCCCATTGACATCAATCATCTCTTTTATAAAACATTGCCAGTGTTCTTCAATATAAAACGAATCGCAGCCATTGGTCAAAAAACCGTGAATTTTATTGTAAACATCATCCCTGCATCTCAATTCAGTTTCTGGCATATATTTGGCAATCGCAGAACGACCGGCATGCAGATAATCAGCAGCCAACACTGGTTTTTTAGCCTTGATCGCCTCAAATACGATAGAACTGGCAATATCGACAATAACATCCGCCCAATGCATCAGGTGCGATGAGTGAATATCGTCAGCGGCTATGGTCACATTTTGCAAACGGCGTAATTCAGCTTTCTTGGTCAAGGATTGCTTCCAGCCGCCCCGAGTATGTAATTTGATCACCAATTCTACACCCGGAAAAGCAGCAATCATCTGTACAACCTGTTCAACCTCCTCCCAGAACGTCGTATAAAATGACTTTCTCAGAAACATCACAATTTTAAGTCGACTATCAGCACTGATCATGGGTGACGCCGGCATTATTTTGTTCAACTTAGTCAACCATTCGTCGCAATAGCGCGGCGATCCCAACACAGCAATCTTATCGTTATCAAATAATGGACGAATACGCTTAGAGCATAGCTCATTTGGCACCACTACCTTATCAAATATTCCAGCAGGGGCAAAAGAAAAATCTGGCTCGAGACGCCACTCGCCACGCCGAACCAATTCGCTAGCATGTGGGCTATCGCCATGCGGCAAAGATACCGTCCCAAGCTTCATTGCATGCGCGGCCGATACCATTATTTCAACCCATTCAACGGCGATTCCTGAATTTCTTTCCATCCAGTCAAATACCATTACGCCGTGATCAGTTCCTCCAAAGCTTCGGTCCAATAATCGCGTTGCAGTACGACGCCATAACGGTTCACGCTTGTTTTTGTCATAAACCTCAGCGAATAATCTGACAAGCGGACCAACAAAAGAGTCACGCGGACTTCGAACCAGCAGTAACATTTGTAGCCGCCATCGAACAAATTCAGACCATGACAGCAAATCACGAATATGGGCAATATGGACACCATCCAATTTTCTCAAATATTCGATACGAAAATCTCCATCAAACCGAGGTTTTCCGATTAATACAACGTCACAACCATGCCCACCCTCTACCCATTTGGAGATAACCGGGGTGACATGATCAATATCGTTGTAATGACGCAAAAAAAACAGTGCTTTCATAGTAAGTTGAATATTTTACAATCGATACAATTCGCACATTTAAAAATTAGTATTCCGGATGCATGCTATTTCTTACAAAAACAAAGAGTTTGACTGTGGCTACGCGTCAGTATAGTTTTCTAAAGTAATTGGCCTGAAAAAGCACCTAACCTGGGCAACTGGAATTTCATCACAAACCTTATTTTCTCTCAAAAATAAAACATGTTTCGCCCCAATTCCGAGTTGATCGACATTTCACTTCGAGACCCGCCTGTTCCATTAAACGCACCGCCTCTTCCTGCTCTTCAGCTGTCCCTAACTCAACAATAACCGACTTTAGCGCTGGGTTTTTTAGCACTTCTGTTGCGCCTTTAAGAATAGAAATCTCAATACCATCGACATCAATCTTGATATAATTGGGGCAGGGAAACCCCCATTGATTGCAGAGATCATCCATGGTTACGCCAAACATGCCTTGCGTATGCGTAGTCGGGATTTTCATATTATTGATATCCACTTTTCCGAATTGCGAGCGGTTTCCCCCGGGAATAAATTTTGGGATATACAGCTTGGAAAACTCGGTACGTCCTGATATAGCCACACAATGGGATGTAATAATTTCCGCAAGTTTATTACAGAATATATTTTTATTTAGTGAATAGTAGTTATTACTCTGTGGTTCAAAAGCATAGATCTGCACGTCGCGGCCGTATTTTTTGGCTGGATACAACGAATATTGGCCAATATTCGCACCAATATCAAAGTAACATGTATTTGGTTCAAAACTATCGAGCCAATCCAATGTGTCCGGCTCTTTAATAGAATAGGATTTTGCGCGCTTAAAAACCCGCCAGTGATCGATCGAAATAGAAATTGACTGGCCTCTAACTTTAACCACGGCACACCCACCGATCACATGATAAGCAGCAACAACTATATCCTTCAGGATAGCGACTGAAAAAAGATATTTTATCGCCTGAACCATGTTTTGAATGGATACACTAACCCAGTCATGCAAGTGTTTCTTGGCGCTATTAATCATCTACTCGCAGATTTCTCTAGTAGATCAACATAGTGAGACAATACATCTGCACCACCCACATCTAGCATTTCGTTCAGGAATCGCTGACGATTCGCCTCGGTATAAAAAGAATCACAGCCATTAGACAAAAACCCATCAATTTTCTCGTAAACATCATCCCGACATCTTAATTCTGTTTCAGGCATGTAAGCAGCAATGGTGGATCGACCTGCATGTAAATAATCAGCTGCCAGCACCGGTTTCTTTGCCCGGACTGCTTCAAACACAACGGAAGTAGCGAGATCAATGACAACATCAGCCCAATTCATCAAATGAGCGGAGTGCGTATCATCACCAGCAATACTGACATTCGGCAAACGCTTCACTGAGCGGTCTTTGGTAAGAGATTGCTTCCATCCACTACGGGTATGCGGCTTAATAACCAGCTCCACCCTTGGAAAAGCGGCTATTAATTGAATCACTTCACCAACTTCCTCCCAGAATGTTGTAAAAACAGCCTTTCTTAGAAACATAACAATTTTCAACTGGCCATCAGAACACACCAAAGGTGAAGGTGGTAATATTTTAGCTAATTTGAGCAACCATTCTTCGCAGAAACGTGGTGAACCAAGCACAGCAATTGCCGACTTATCAAGAAAAGGGCAAAAACGCTTGGCGCATAACTCATTTGGCACCACCAGCTTATCGAATATACGCGCCGTTGAAAAAACAGTATCTGGCTTAACTTGCCATTCCCCACGCCGTATCAGTTGGTTCGCATGGGGACTATCGCCATGCGGCAACGATACAACACCGAGTCCCATCGTTCTAGCCATTGCGATAACCACTTCGACCCATTCAACGCAAATGACCGAATTCCTTTCTATCCAGTCAAAAGTAACCACACCACCATCAATACCCTCAAAACTCCTGGCCAACAATTTTCCAGCGGTATGCCGCCATAACGGCTCACGTTTTTTAGCGTGATAAATTTTAGCCAACCAGCTTACTAAAGAACCAAAAAACAAACGCCGAACATTGCCAGTCAATAAAAACATTTGCAATCGCCACTTAACATATTCGAGCGGTGAAAATATTTCACGAATATGGGCAACCCGCACACCATCATGCTGGCTCAAATAAACAATACGAAAATCATGACGGAATTTTTTAGTCCCAATTAAGACAACATCACAGTGATGGCCTGAGTCAATCCATTTGGAAATGACCGGTGTAATATGGTCAATATCGTTATAATGGCGAAGAAAGAAAAGCGCTTTCATAGCCATGATATTATAGAAAAGGTAATGATATTTCTGTTCATTAATAGGCAGGCGTTCGGGATGAATTATTCTGGATATTTCGTGGAAGAGCCAAGTAAACGCGGCATTTTACACTTGCAACCGTTTGATTACCAGCAATGATACAACCCTGGATCCTGTTCCAGCAGAAAAAGAAATGAATTCAATGAATAGAAAACCCGGGCAAAACAACATCATTCTTAACCGATAACGAAATATTAATTACGTATGAAAACAATAGCTGTAATACCTGCGCGTATGGGTTCGACACGCTTTCCAGGCAAACCAATTGCGCAACTACTGGGGCGCCCAATGCTGGAGCATGTTTATAAACGAGTTGCGTTAAGCCAAGCGCTTGACGCCACTTATATAGCAACATGCGACGAAGAAATCCGGCTCACAGCAGAAAATTTCGGTGCTAATGTAATCATGACGGCCGACACCCATGAACGCGCCAGTGATCGAGTTGCCGAAGCAATTGCTGATATTGATGCCGAATTGATTGTTATGGTACAGGGTGACGAACCAATGACACACCCGGGCATGATAGATGCCGCAGTAGCGCCTTTTCAGCATGACCCCCAGCTCAACTGCGTAAATTTAGTACGTAAAATTGACAATGAAGCCGATTTTCTGGATACAAATACGATCAAGGTGGTCATGAATCAGCAGGGAGATGCGATCTATATGTCGCGGCAACCGATTCCGACATTGTCCAAGTCCGGTTTTTCACAGACCACTGCTTATAAACAAGTATGTATCATTCCATTTCGTCGTACCATGTTGCTTGAATATACTCACTTACCGCCGACGCCGCTGGAACAACTGGAATCCGTCGACATGCTACGTTTACTGGAACATGGCTACCGTGTAAAAATGGTTAATACAGCATTTAATACCCAGGCTGTCGATACTGAAGCTGACTTGACGCGAGTCGCGAAACTCATGGAAACTGACCCTTTACTTACCGACTATTAAATAAAATTCATGCAATTAAAATCAAAATTAGCGCGATCAGAATTGACAATCGGCTCCTGGATCACGCTCGGGCACCCGGCAATTGCCGAGATCATGGCTAGCGCCGGATTTGACTGGTTAGTCCTGGACATGGAACACAGCGTCCTGGAATTAGGTGAAGTTCAAACAATAATACAAGTGCTTGACAAACAACAATGTCCTGCTATTGTCCGGTTGACCTCGAACCAACCAGATCAAATTAAACGCGTCATGGATGCGGGCGCAACCGGCGTCATGGTGCCCATGGTAAAATCCGCCGCGGACGCCCACGCAGCGATACAATCTGTTTATTACCCGCCACGCGGACAACGCGGCGTTGGGCTTGCCCGCGCTCAGGGTTATGGTGCCAGCTTTCCTGAATATCAGCGCTGGCTCGAAAAAAATGCCATTGTCGTGGTCATGATTGAGCATGTGGATGCAGTTAATGACATTGACGCTATTCTTTCCGTTCCCGGAATTGACGCTTACATCATCGGTCCCTACGATTTATCCGGCTCGATGGGTCGACCTGGTGAACTTAATCATACAGACGTACAAGCTGCCATAGAACTCGTTCTTCGAGCTGGCCAGCGCGCTGAAAAACCCGGGGGTATTCACGTTATTGAGCCTGACCCGAATGCTTTACAACAACGAATTAGATCAGGCTTTAATTTTCTTGGCTATACGCTGGATATCCGTATCCTCGATTCACTTTGCCGTAACCATATGCAAACCATCAGATCCTCGCTATGACCCGATTTGTTATCTCCACTTCTACGTTTGATATTGAACACAATCCCCATGTACAGTACTTAATTCAGCAAGGGATGTCTGTCGTCAGCAATCCCCATCGACGCAAGCTTAATGAAGAAGAAATCATTGAATTGTTAGATAAAGATACGGTTGGTCTGATTGCTGGAATTGAACCACTGACAGCGCATGTATTTGCATCCGCCAAACAATTAAAAGTAGTATCACGCTGTGGCACCGGCTTAGACAACGTTGACCTAGTTGCTGCGCAACAGCATAACATTGCAGTCTTTAACACGCCGGTTGCGCCTTCTCAAGCAGTAGCAGAACTCACACTGGGGTTAATTTTGGCCACGCTCAGACGGATCTGTCAAACCGACCGATTTTTGCGTCGCGGTGAATGGCCACGGTTACAGGGACAACTCCTCGCCGCACAAACGGTTGGAATTATTGGCCTTGGGCATATTGGGCAACGTGTCGCTCACCTTTGTCAGGCGTTCGGCGCCAAAGTAATCGCCCATGATCCTTACCTTAAGCAATCACCCCAAAATGTTAAATTAATGACATTTGAGCAATTATTAAATGAAGCAGATATTATTACACTGCACGTGCCATATAGCGCTGACATCCATCATCTGCTGGACGCCAATGCCTTTGCATGTATGAAGTCCGGCGCAATCATCATTAATGCTGCCCGAGGCGGCCTGGTTGATGAATCAGCGCTTAGTAAGGCTTTAGACCATGGAAAATTGGGTGCAGCCGCGCTCGACGCCTTTGAACAGGAGCCTTACAAAGGCCCGTTAATCAGTAACGACAAAGTAGTTTTAACTTCACATATTGGCTCACTTGCCAGAGAAGCGCGTCAACGCATGGAAATTGAAGCCGCGGAAAATCTATTACAAGGACTTATCGAAACAGGCTTAATCAATGACAAAAAAAAGTGAAGTAATGTCCAAAAAGATTGCGATTGTTTTTGGCGCCGGCGGTTTTCTCGGCAGTCATGTGGCTGAAGCATTATCCGAAGCGGGCTATCATGTACGACTATTCGACACCAAACCATCCCTCTACCAGCGACACGATCAGGAAATGATTGTTGGAGATATCATGAATCTTGATCAACTAGTCGAAGCAACCAAAGGGGCTACCGTAGCCTATAATTTTGCCGCCATTGCAGATATTGATGAAGCGCATAACAAGCCAATCGAAACAGCAACCATCAATGTACTAGGCAACATGCATGCACTTGAAGCAGCCCGCCAGGCAGGCGTACAACGCTTCGTCTTTGCCAGCAGCGTTTATGTGTATTCAGAATCCGGCTCCTTCTATCGCGCCAGCAAACAAGCAGCAGAACGTTTTACCGAAACCTATCATGATCGTTATGGACTGGAATACAATATATTACGCTACGGCTCCCTCTACGGCAGACGCGCTGACAAACGCAATGGCATTTATCGGATGCTTTCTGAAGCTGTTGAGCAACATACCATAACCTACCGAGGCAGCGGCGATGCCCTCCGCGAATATATTCATGTCGAAGATGCGGCGCGACTAAGCGTACAAGTACTAGCGCCTGAATTTGCCAACCGGCATTTGATTTTGACCGGACAGGAAAAGTTACGTATCAAGGACGTAATGACCATGGTCTCGGAAATTCTACCCTGGCCGGTTACATTGCATTTTATCGACGCAAATGCCGTACACCATTATGAGGCAACCCCTTACGCTTTCCAACCACGTATCGGTCGAAAACTGGTGCTCAACGAACATGTTGACCTGGGCCAGGGGTTGCTGGACTGCCTCAGGGATATTCATCAAAACCTGCATCAGACCAAAGAAGAAGGTGAAGCGACTCCGTCCACCACGGATAACAGAGCGTAGGTTCAGAATGAATAAAGCAGACTGGCAAGCCATTATTTTTGATTTTGACGGTGTTGTTGTAGAGTCCGGAAAAATCAAGACACAAGCCTTCGCAGATCTTTACCGGTCGTATGGCAACGATATTGCCGCGGCGGCTGTCGACTATCACAAACAAAATGGCGGCTTGTCACGCTACCATAAATTTCACTATGTTCAACAGCATTTGCTGGGCAAATCGCCCCTGACGCCAGAAGCGGAACAGAAATTGGACCGACAGTTCTCAAAACTAGTAGTGGAAGCAGTGATTTCATGTAAAGCCGTACCTGGCGCGACGGAATTAATTCAACGAGAAAGCGCCAGAATTCCACTGTTCGTTGCTTCTGGCACGCCGGAAATCGAGCTTAAAACGATAGTCGAAAAGCGACATTTGGCGCCCTATTTCGTTGAAGTACGCGGCGCACCGATACCAAAGCAAACATTAGTTGCTGAAATTTTATCCAAGCATGGATTAGAACCTGAATCGGTACTAATGATTGGCGACGCCTTGGTTGATTATGAAAGCGCGCAATCTAATGGCATCGCATTTCTTGGGCGTGTGCACCCGGACGACCAGAATATCTTTCCTACTGATGTCGCAACGGTTCCGGATCTACGTACACTAGCAACATGATTCAACGACACGCCTGCGCTAACCTTAATCAGCTTGCCGCTGATTTTGCGGATTATTCCGCTTCAATATTACATGATGCCCTGGCCAAGAATCGAAAAGCAAGTCTGGTCGTCCCAGGTGGCAATACGCCACGCCATTACCTGCCGTTACTTGCCCGACAACCTCTGCGCTGGCAGGATGTCACGGTGACGTTAAGTGATGAGCGCTGGGTAGATACAAAAACAGCTGCATCCAATGAACGTCTGGTAACAGAACACTTTTTAACACATATGCTTGAATCTGCCAGTTTTGTTGGACTAAAAACCCATCACAGCCACCCTTCACAAGCCATTGAAACCGTACACAAACGCCTTTCCAATATGCCACTACCATTTGACCTGACGGTACTAGGTCTGGGTGAAGATGGCCACATCGCCTCTTTGTTTCCTGCTATGAATCCAGATCTAACGACCCCTCATTTGTGTCTCTCCGCTGAACCACCCATTGCCCCCTCGCCACGCATCAGCCTAGCCCTCACGACGCTTGCCGACAGCAGAAACATCGCTGTGGTTGTAACTGGTAGCAAAAAAAGACGCCTCATTGATAAATTAACCAGCGCCCCCCCCGACCAACAAATCCCACTTTCCTGGTTAATGCAACGCAGCCATTCACCGATTATGATTTTTGAAACTGACAACGCTTAAATAATCTGCATAAACACTTTTCATAAGCAACAATAACGTTCAAAATAACGAGTATATTTAACAAATAATTTTTTGATTATGGCTCAGCACTTATTTAATCCCAAACGCCGGGATCTTCTTCGCTTTGGTTTTTGGGGCATGAGCGCTTTTGTTGGCAATAGCCTGCTTCCAGCATCCATCAAAGCAGCAGCATTAGCGCAGCCCTCTATTGGCATGTTACAACCACCCGACAAAAACGGCATACGAATACCAAAAGGATTCTTTTCCCGCGTCGTGGCCTATTCGGGACAAAATCTGTTTGGCTATCATTGGCATGCAGAACCAGACGGCGGCGCAACATTCGCCACAGCCGATGGCGGCTGGATCTATGTTTCAAACAGCGAAATGGAAAAAAAATTAGGCGGCGTTGGCGCCTTACGATTCGACAGTAACGGAAAACTTATAAATGCCTATCCCATTTTAACAAACACCAGTCGCAACTGTGCCGGTGGCCACACGCCCTGGCAAACATGGTTATCTTGCGAAGAAATTGAAAAAGGTCAGGTATGGGAATGCGACCCCTTTGGCAAGAAAGAAGCGCTAGCAAGAAAAGCACTGGGCTCATTTAAGCACGAAGCTGTTGCAGTAGATACTAAAAATATGCAGCTTTATCTAACGGAAGACGAACCGGATGGCTGTTTGTACCGCTATACCGCAAATTCAAATAATGCCGAAGGTTATCCTGACCTGGATGATGGTTACCTTGAAGTCGCAGAAATCATCAATGGCCGGATGGGCAAACTACGCTGGCATGCGCTGCCGGACCCATTGGCGAACTCGACACCCACACGCAAACAAATAAAAGAAAGCTCACATTTTGATGGCGGGGAAGGCATCTGGTACCACCAGGAGGTTATTTATTTTACAACCAAAGGCGACGACCGAGTCTGGGCCTATGATATCAAAAATAACGACCTTAGCATTATTTATAATGCCGCCTTACATATTCAGCCTGTGCTAACTGGCGTGGATAATATAACTGCCAACACTGCGGGAGAATTACTCGTCGCCGAAGATGGTGGTGATATGCAAATTGTCATTATTCCAAAACAAGGGGAAGTCTATCCTCTGTTGCAAGTTATCGGCCATGACCGTTCGGAAATAACCGGACCAGCCTTTAGCCCGGATGGATCCCGGCTTTTCTTCAGTTCTCAAAGAGGAAAAACAGGGCAATCTGAAGATGGCGTAACTTTTGAGATAACGGGTCCTTTTTAGCGACTCAAGAACGACCGCGTTAACGACAATTGTTAAATTAGTTGGATCGTGACCGGGACAAAATTGCTGCTACACTCGACTTGTCTTGCCTGATAATATGCGGCAGGGTAGAAACTTTATTTTTGCCACTATTTTTTGATAATAATAAAGCCTCCTCTGCGCGCCGATATAGCATTCTTTTATGATCTTTTGGTTCAAGTGTTGCGATACCAATACTGATAGTAATATTTTTCTCTTCCAACTTAAGATTGGTCGCAACTTTTTTACAAATTGCATCCCCAACTCGCTTTGCTTCAGCAATCCCTGTTTCTGTAAATAAAATTGCAAACTTACCGCCGGCTAACCGATACAAAACATCACATTTTCTAATATTACTTTCAAGTTCTTTTGCAACTTTCTTGATGACATCATCACCACAATGATACCCATGGGTATCATTAATCAACGTTAAGTGATCAACATCAATAATAGCCATCGACAAGTGCCGCTGATATCTTTTAGTGCGGAAAAATTCACCATCCAGTCCCTGCTCAAACGCAAGCTGATTATTCGTCAGTGTTAACGGGTCGACCACAGATTGTGTTTTTAATAATGAAACATCAGCTTCTGTTTTTTTTATCCTAAAAACCATCATCGCTGTGATAAAAATAACTAATATAGCAAGGACCCGATTAATAATAACGGCATTTACCGGACTTAAACCAATAGGCGACAGATAGTAACCAACCAATGTAAACATTACCCCCATTGCAGCAATAACATAGGTTACGGCACGACCCCTTACCCACAAGCTACCAAACACAACAATGCCATAGGGCACACCTGCAGCGATACCCAATGGTGAAATCAAATCAAAAATTAGGACGGCAAACATCGCGACTAATAGCACCATATAATTGGCGCGATCCGCATATTCTTTGAAAAGAAACCTCAGCTGAGCAACAAACGGGAGATTCTGGCTATGCATATAAACCTACCTATCATTTGGTGGGTAGAATGTGCTGACAGGTCAAAAATAAACTGTCAACATTGAATGTAAGATAATACAGAGTAGACGCTCTATAAAACGACATGCAGAATAGTACGCAACGTATTAAAACAATGCAATAAGCAATTTAATTAATTTCCAGCACTCATGCCATATATCTGTACATATCTCATATATCCAAACATAGAAAACGCCAACAAACTAGGAAGATCCTGCGACATTCTTATCCATTACACCAACATGCCCACTTTTATCAAATAAATTTCATATTGTCCAGTATGACCCAAGATGATAGAAAGCTAAGCATAGCAATACAGTCCCAATAGTTAAAAATCTCTATCACCATAATCACAAAGAAATGAATCGCCACTATGACAACCCCAGGGTTTCAATAAGTAATCCCTACTACATGCGTTCGGTTAACCTGCAACATATCAGGCAAACCCGCCGCAGCGATAATTTCCAGAAAAGCATTGACCGTTCCCTGATGGACATTCGCCACACGCTGTGATTTATCTGCGACCACTAACCCCTTAATCAAACCTTCTTTCTGAGTTGCCACGCCAGTGGGACATTTCCAATGGCACCGCTCCGGTGCCACTCTACGCGCCATCCACGGTAATATAAACGGGACGGATTCCCGTTCTTATCATTGCCTGGCAAAGCGAGATAAATTCACTCGGCCTACCCACACAGAGTTTAAAGCCGGTCGACTTACCACCAGACAAATCACGTAGTTTTTGCAAAAAAACCATCATTTCAACAGGTGTAGCAAAAGCACTATGTACCGAAAGCGACAACGCGGTCGTATAAGGTTCTACACCACGTATATCGGCAATTTCCGTCGTATTTTTTGTTGCCGGCAAAATACCGCCATGACCCGGCTTAGCGCCTTGCGACAACTTGATTTCAACCATTCTAATATTTTCATGCGAAGCTGTTGCTGCAAAGGCTTCTTCACAGAATAGCCCTATTTTAGTACGACAATCAAAATAACCGGCTCCAATTTCCCAGATTAAGTCTCCATTATTTTCCAATTGATATGGGCTAACGCCTCCCTCCCCTGTGCTATGCGCAAATCCGCCGATTTTCGCACCCAGATTCAATGCACGTATGGAATTTTAAATCAATGCCGCACAAACGGACGCGCAAATTCCATTAACCAGCGACCACGGCCAAGCAATGGAAAATTCCGCCGCAGCGAATGCTTGGTCTATACCATGTCTAGCTACCAATGGCGATCAACGGCACGGCAACCAGCAACAAGAACAACCCTTTCTCAGGCTCAAAAAGTGATCATGCCGATGACCACCAGACCGAGTATCGTCACTAAAACAAAGATTATTCTCATAAAGATCCCTGTTATATCATGTCTAATTGATAAATGAAGCTAAATCAGTTAGCTACCACACCAACCGCCTACCCATAAAATATCAACCGTAAAAAACAGATTCCATCAAGGAATTGTCTGCAACATTCGTTTGATTTTGGTCAAGTTGATGCTAAACAACGAATGACACGAATTTAACCACCCTAACCATGTTAGCAATCTATCAAGCAGTTAATTTTCTGAAATTATCCGGGTATTTTTTATTGCTCAACAATTTTACAAGCGATTCAAAAGGAACAGGTCGGCTAAAATAGAATCCCTGTTGTAAGTGACAATGATGATCAAGCAATATTCGCATCTGTTGCTGCGTTTCGACCCCTTCTGCAATGACTGCCAGGCTGAGATTTTTTCCAAGTCCAATAATTGCCTGCGTAATCATCAGATCATGAACGTTTTGATCCAATGCACGTATGAAGGATTTGTCAATTTTCAAAATATCAATTGGCAGCTCGCGAAGTAAACTCAGCGAGGAATAGCCAGTTCCAAAGTCATCCACAGCAATTGAAACACCTAATTCTTTAATCTTATTCAGCATGTCACTTGCGCGTGCAATATCGTTGACAATAGCATTTTCTGTAATTTCGAGTATTAGGGATTTGGCAGGTAACTCAGTACGCCGTAATACCTGAGACACCGTCTGCTCAAAGTTTCCATATAATAGCTGGCGCGGATTAACATTAACCGATACATTAACCGGTTTGCCCGACCGAAACAGATCGTGTGCAGCAATACACGCTGATAATAGGACCGTTTCTCCTAACTGCTCGATGAGCCCAGTTTGTTCTGCGAGCGGTATAAAATCACCGGGCGATAACAAACCACGTACCGGATGCTGCCAGCGAACAAGCGCTTCCATTCGTGCCATACGATGTTGGTTTGCATCAAAAATGGGCTGATAAAATACCTGCAAATGACCATTTGCTAACGCCAACCGCAGCTCTTTCTCAAAATCAAGCCGATCACGTGTCCAGATAACAGATGATGCTGGAGAATAGAAACCAAAATTATTGCCGCCCTCATCTTTGATGCTATACATCGCCGTGCCAGCCCTTTCCAACACCATTTCACTTTGCTCACCATCTCGCGGATAAAAACATATTCCTATACTTGCAGTAACAAAAACCGCTTGCCTATCAATATCGAACTGTTGCCTGATTACATCAAGTACTTTTTGCGCCATTTGTGACGCATTTTGCTCATTGTGCAGATAATTAAACAACACCACGAATTC
The DNA here is from genome assembly GCA_021774205.1 of Nitrosomonas sp. Lineage (GTDB taxonomy): Bacteria > Pseudomonadota > Gammaproteobacteria > Burkholderiales > Nitrosomonadaceae > Nitrosomonas. The sequence continues at coordinate 1,411 of JAJFJI010000055.1, read as the reverse complement.
ATCGCCGCTCCAACGCGCCAAAATATCATCTTTACCAACAACTCGTTGCAAGCGTTGAGCAACATCGTGCAGCAATGCATCACCTGCGCGATGTCCTAGCGCATCGTTGATCTTCTTAAAATGGTCCAACGTAATAAAAAAAACAATAATTACTTTTCCTGTTTCTTTTGTCACGACAGCCATTTCTTCAAATCGGGCAAGCAATAACGAACGATTTGGCAGTTCGGTCAATGCATCGTAACTTGCCAGACGAGCAACTTGCTGAGTCAACTCAATAGTGTCGGTTATATCAGCGATCGCAATCACAAACCCCACCAATTCAGCTTGATCATCGTGCAATAAATGACGAGTTATACTTACTGTACGTTTATCGCCACTTGCGGCTTTGAGACAACATTGGATCGTACTCGTACCAGACGCGGGAATCGGTAATTCTGATTTTAAAAATTCGCCATATTTACTATCTTGTGTACGGCTACTAAGGTCAAGTACATGTTGCAGTATTTTTCCCCGCATCATATTTAAACTAACCCCAAGAATTTTCTCTGCGCCACTATTCATATGAATGATATTATCCTGCGCATCTGTTGTAATTACGCCATCACCAATTGATTCCAAAGCAGTGTTCGAATGCATCCTGGCCACAATCAACGACCGCATGTATTCGTTGAATTGACGCCAATTCCATAGTGGATAAATTGCCATCGTTCCAATTAAAGCCGCACTCGGCGGAATCCAAACATGCAAAAACCTAAGTGAAACGCCAATACAAAATATACCGCCAGCAAGCATTACCAGAAGTATTAACATAGGGAACGGCTTTTTTAGCAAACCAACAATTATCAACACCCCCAATACCCAGGCTACCGAAACAAAGCTGGCAAGAAAATTCGAAACAGGGTAAACAGCACGATCATGCCGCAACATTTCAAAAACATTTGCATGCCATTCAACACCACTCATGGGCTGACGGTTGACAGGTGAAACTGGCGTGGCAAATCGGATTCCCATTCCACCTGCCGTCATTCCCACGAAAATGACCTTACCTTTCAAACTTGCAAGCGCGGATTCATCGTAAAATATTTGTGCAAAGGAAATTTGCCGGAAGCTGCCCGGCGGACCGATATACGGAATCATCGCTTCACCTGCGCGAGTCCATCGGCCAAATGTGCTTACAGGCTCTTCGATCATTTGCTCTGGCTGATCATATCCGTCAATATTCTTGACTTTTCTTGCCAGCGCAAGCCCAATTGTGGGCCATTTTGGCGTGTTAATTCCGGCATGCAAAAAAACCCGCCTAGCCACACCATCACGATCCAACTCAACATCTGCGTGAGCCAGAGTGGCGCTGTCACCAAAAAAAGGCAATGGTTTGATAATATATGGCACTTGCAGATTAGTATCAATAGCG
>JAJFJI010000054.1 GCA_021774205.1 Nitrosomonas sp. | reverse complement strand
ACCGCAAAGTGGATGCGCGGCTCATTATAAATACCCTTTTCACGAATCATGCCATGCTCAATATCATCGAGCGAACGGGTTTCTCCTAACAACGGCACAAATTTCTTTTTCCAGGGGCTACGCAAAAAAGAGCCCAAATCTTTGATGGAGTCCAGTTTTGGATAACGTGTCAGAATCAGTTCTATGGTATAGGCATTATAGGAATTAATCAGAAAAGCCAATTGCTCTGGTTTAGTCCAGGTTGCAAATTCACTGGCTTTAACTGCCGAAAGCTGCGCCAAGTAAGACCGCAATTCCTGACGCTTTTGCAGAAAAGCACGGTAATCAACCTCACTGGCCTGACCATCCTGGATCATATGCACATGTTTTTGCAACAAGCCATCCCAGATACTGTGGTCAAATTCACTGGCGGATACAGTCGTGGCATTCATCACCATCGACAAAAATAAAATCAGGAAAAGTGCATTCATTGACTTCATTGTTTACCTTGCCTCATCAAAATATTTAAAAATACCTTGCCATTGACTTGTCGTGTCATTCAAGATTCCATGCTAAATTGGTCGACGTTGAATGGGTTCCCTTACAGAATATCACGCTAACCCTAACCAGATATATGGCGCGACTGTTTCAAACACATTTGATATAAGACCAATGGCAAGAAACTAATAGAGCAAACACTGGCTAGGCGTGAAAAACAGCGGGAGCACTGATTTATGGATTTCGCAACAGGCAGGATATGACTTATGTAATGCGCACAAAGCTGGCTTACTCAAAGCTAAAAATTGGATATGCGGCACATAACAATTTAGCGCACTTACCTCGGCGAGCCTTGAGAGAGGATAATCCCTTACGCTTGTCATTCTTTTAACCACTTTGCCCGAGCCACGATACCACCCTGCAAAAAAGGACGTCAATGGTGATTTCCCTATCCAGGTTCAGCCAGCTTTCTCCCCTCTTCGTCTGGCATGAAATTTCTCCACCCACTTAAGCAAAAATTGCGGCGCATGCGCGCGTTTCCATTCTCCAGCTGCATATTTATTAGCTTCTGACCAGGTCGGGTAGGTATGGATGGTGCCAAGAATCTTGTTCAGACCCAGGCCATGTTTCATCGCCAATACAAATTCGGCGAGCAAATCGCTGGCGTGCTCGCCGACGATGGCAACACCTAGAATGCGGTCCTTACCCGGCACAGTCAGCACTTTGACAAAACCATGTGCAGCTTCATCGGCAATAGCACGATCAAGATCATCCAGGCCATAGCGGGTAACTTCATAAGCAATACCACGTGTTTTTGCTTCGTCTTCGGAAAGCCCTACACGCGCCACTTCCGGATCAGTAAATGTGGTCCATGGAATCACCGAGTAATCTGCTTTAAATTTTTTAAAATCGCCAAACAGCGCATTAACCGATGCGTACCAGGCCTGATGCGCCGCAGTATGGGTAAACTGATAAGGCCCGGCAACATCACCACAGGCATAGATGTTAGGATAAATGGTTTGCAACCAGGCGTTGGTTTCTATGGTGCGCCTGGACGACAACGGAATACCCAGCTCCTCCAGGCCAAAACCTTCAGTACGCGGCGCCCTGCCGACGGCGCATAGCAGCGCATCAAATGGGAGCGACATTTCTTTGCCGTTTTGATCGCAAACAATTAATTGCTGTTCGTCTGCCGTGGTTTCACAACGAACTGCTTTCGTCTGTGTCAGTATTTGCACGCCATCGTCCTGCAATGCTGCCTTGACCAATGCCGCTGCATCGGCATCTTCACGCTGCATTACATCACCCATCTCTACCTGTGTTACCTGACAGCCAAGACGCGCAAAAGCCTGCGATAGCTCACAACCTATCGGCCCACCACCCAGCACAACCAGTCGCTCAGGGCGTTCAGTCAGTGACCAGATGGTATCGGATGTAAAATAGCGAACGGTTTCAATACCTGGAATTTTGGGCACTGCCGGGCTAGCACCAGTTGCAATCACGATAGCGCGTGTGGTCAATGTTTGTCCATTCACTTCCACTGACCAGGGGGAGGTAATACGTGCCCGGCCTTCCAGCACCTCTACACCGAGTTGAGTATAGCGTTCGACTGAATCATGCGGTTCCACTGTTTTCACGACCCGGTGTACACGCGCCATTACATCGGAGAAATTACATTCAACATCGGTCTGTTTCACCCCCAACGATTGAGATTTTTGCGCCTGTTTCAGAAAAGTCGCTGTACGAATCAATGCCTTTGACGGTACACAGCCGTAATTAAGACAGTCGCCTCCCATCTTATGCCCCTCAATCAATGTCACCTTGGCGCGAGTTACTGCGGCGATATACGAAGTCACCAGCCCGGCTGCACCGGCACCAATGACAATCAGGTTACGATCAAAATGCAATGGCTTTGGCCAGTTCGCATACAGCCGGCGCGTTTTAACTAACCCAATACCCCAACGTGCTATCCACGGAAATACCGCCAACAGTAAAAAAGAGATAATGAGCGTCGGGGATAAAACATCCGATAGCCTGGTAATAGACGCCAGCTGGGTACCGGCATTCACATACACCGTACTACCAGCAAACATCCCAACCAAACTGGCCCAGAAAAATGTACCGCTGCGGATAGTTGTTAACCCCATTAACAGGTTAATCAGAAAAAATGGAAAAGCCGGAACCAAGCGCAAGGAAAATAGGTAAAATGCGCCATCACGTTCAAGCCCTTTATTAATGGTTCCCAAACGATCGCCAAAACGGCGCTGCACGGTATCTCGCAACACATAACGCGCCACCCAGAAAGCCAGTGTTGCGCCTATCGTGGCCGAAATCAACACCACCGGCACACCTACCCATAGCCCAAACATGGCCCCACCGGCAAGTGTCATCACCGTCGCACCTGGCAAGGACAACGAAGCCATGACAATATAGGTAAGCGAATAAATACCGATGATATACAGTGGCTTTTGTTGATATGCCTGCTGCAATGCTTCATGGCTGGCTTTAAGGGTATCCAGACTGAAAAAACGGTCTAAATCAAAAACAAAAAATAACCCGACCAGTAAGCCAAGTACGGCCAAAACCCACCAACGTTGTTTCACATTACCCCCCTACCGTTTCATTTCATTTCACTACATGATGCACCAAACTGAAAACAGCTATGACAGCGGTGATGTTTCATGCTGACAGGTTCTTGCAGGCTCTTGGCCAATGTATCGCCCAAGTCATAATCAGCATCATCGTCAACTAGGGTGCAAGCGTAAACCCTGGCCTGACCCGCCTGTTTAACAACCATCCGGCTAAACGCGCACATAAATTCCCGCCGCGAAGATTCTGTCTGATAACTCGCCATGCAGCCTAGGGTAATCTGTGGCGCAGCCACATCTGTTCCAGGTGGATAAAATTCCGGGAATTCTATGCGTGTTAAATCTTGCGGCAAACTCGCTGCACGAAATACTTCAGCAAAACGTCGGGAGACTTCTTCTGCTGAAAAATCCGGCAAAACCTGATTGGCGACAGATAACGAAAAGCCCATATCATACAAGCTACGCATACCCTCCAGCGCCATTGCAAACATGCCATCACCTCGCCCGGCGTCATGCCGGGCGGCTTCAAAGTGATCCAAGCTGACACGAAAATGCAGGGAATGCATCCGGTTACGCAGGGTTTCTATTTGGCGCAACCGCTTAATCAACGGCTCGGTGGCATTCGTCAAGACCATGCAAGGACGCAGCACTAGCGCATAATCCAGAATGCGTACCATATCTTTATTAATAAATGGCTCACCACCGGTAAAAGAAAATTGCTTAACGCCCAGTGTCAATGCCTCGTCAATATATGGCCTGGCATCGTCAAATCGCAGTAATTGCAAACGATCATCACCGGGTTTTGAGCCTTCCAGGCAAAACGGGCAGGCCAAATTGCAAGCCGTGCCAGTATGAAACCATAGCTCGTCCAACGCATGCGAGTGGATAAAACCACGCGGCTCACCATTGGGAGTAGCCGTCCATTGTCTGGAGCGAGTGCGTTGTTCAAATGGCCGGAATGCAACCTTAGCATCCATTATTAACAGCACCCGCCCTTCTGCTCGCTACTTGCACCATCATCAAATGGAATACTCATGCCACAGCCTGGAAAAATACCAAAATGTTGGTCAGAATTTCCGTAAAAATCAAAATGATCGATGAAGCGCGTGTCATGCAGCATGCGCCAGGTATTGCCGCACACCGGAAACTGCTTACCGGTTTCAATAAAATGATGCTTGTCCAAAATAAAAGCATGTGGATGATGCAAAATGGTGCCGCGATACACCACTGACTGTCCATGATCTTCGCATGCCAACTCCAGGCTGTTTAATTTAAACAACCGGTAGGTAGCTGAGTAAAAGCGGATATTTCCAATTTTTCTTGCCAATTCCGAGTTATCTATGGTTATTGGACGATCATCAACCAGACGCGGATCAGTAAAACCATGGGCACGTGCCAATGGAACAAAATCATTCCAGTACAACGCGCCACTTAAACACTCTCCATACAATACGGGATCATTTGTCAAAGCTGCCGGAATGCGCCGGTCACTGTACACATCGGAAAAATACACTTCACCGCCGGGCTTAAGGACACGCCAGGCTTCGCGCAGCACCGCCGCCTTGTCTGGCGCAAGGTTAATGACGCAATTTGATACGATCATATCCACACTGGCATCGGCCAGATCAAGCTCATCCAGCCGTTCAATATAACCATGTAGAAAACGCACATTACTATGTTTGTAACCAAATGCTTTCTGGTGGTAGGTTTCATGTTGACGGGCAACCGCCAACTGCTCTTCAGTCATGTCCACGCCAATGACTTGTCCATGCTCACCCACCAATTGAGAAAGCACATAAACATCGCGCCCTGCGCCACAACCGAGATCCAGAATTGTCAAACCATCGAGTAATTCAGGCAACACCAGGCCACAGCCATAATAACGCGCCAGAACATCATCATGTACCTTTGCCAAAAGCGGCTTTAGAAAGTCAGGTAAACCCTCGGCAGGACAACAAGCATTCGTTTGCAGGTCTTGCGTACTACTTAGCGTTTCACCGTAATATTTTTGAACAGTCTCTTGCATGAAATTCCTTAAAGTTATTGTCAGGTACTCAGGAAATCCGGGAGGGATTATCTGAACGATAACGCGCAACCAGTTTATTGGGTGCAACGCCACGCGCAAAGTTCAACGCTAATTTACGATTTTTCCAGGTTCGCCGCCACCAACCGTCACGCAGCCAACGGCGTGGATTAACAAATATTGGATCACGTAAAGGATAAAAACGGCCTAGACGACGTGCCCTATTGACTAAATGCACTTCTTCAAATAAAGGAAAAGGTGCATGACCACCTACTTTAGTGTAAATCTGCTGCAACACAAAAAGCCCCTGATCACCATAGGGAACGCCAAAACGACAACGCAGCGCAATTGCAGGTTCCAAAAAACGTGCTGGCCAGGCACGCGGCGCATCAAAACGAAAACGAAAATAACCGCCGACCGCCCCTTGTTCAATCGCACGAAATATTGCAGACAATGGATCAATCGATAAACGGGCATCCGCATGTAAGAACCACAAGACATCACCTCGCGCCATGGCTGCACCAGCCAGCAATTGCCGCCCCCGGCAAGGCTCGCTTGCTAACCACGACGCCTGATTATTTATGCAAATCTCTTGGCATTTGCGGCTACCTGCCCCATCCACAACAATAACCTCTAATAGCGTCTGTGGCAGTTTTTGCAGCTGGCCAAGTAAACATGTTAATTCTGCCTCATCCCGATAGCAAGGAATAATAACGCTACAACTAAGCATTGGCTATTTCTCTTGCAAGGGAAATGCAACATGCCAGTTTATGTAAGGTACGTCGCGCTGGCCGCTGATCCTTCGCTAGCCGTGAAATCAGTCGCATAAAATCATCCAGTTCATCAACATCATAACCCTGTCCCAGGATATTAACTGAATGTCCAGCCACACGGCAGGTATCAGTCAAAGTCATGGCCAGCTTATCAGTACTCCATGGCAAATCAGATAATTCCGGCCATGGGCAACAGCTCGACATGAGCACTACGCCACCATCGACTGCTGGTTTTAATACGGTATTATATTGTTGCAATGTTTCCCTAACAGTAGAATAGTCGGCCATACTGAGCCCCGGCGCATCACTACCGATATATACCAATTGATCTATCCCCTGACTACGGAGCATCTGATCTAGCGTATTTAAACGTTGACCTAAATTGCCAGACGCCTGTGGCACAACCATTACCGGGGACTGAATTGACCGTGATAAAGCAATCGCCCAGTCATAATCATACTGGCTTGCTGGCGCGATGATTACCGGACCCGGCCAGTTACAAGCGTCTTCCACTGCACAAGCCAGCAAAGCTTCGGCAACACGTTGTGTGACCTCAAGACCTAAATGCCTGGCTAGTCTTTGCTTACCTTGGCCTAAAACCGGCCGCTTACAAACCAAAACTAAAGCGGGTAACTTAGTCATAACGATTACCAACAAACAAATTTATATATTTATTAACAACTTCAAGTCTTATCATGGAATAGAATCATATCTTATTAATTCAAGAAATAAACATCTAATTCTTAGTCGTTATTGAATATGATTCCTTACATCTTGCACATTTTCAATAGAATCATTTGCACCGTTTCCAAAGTCTTGCTTGGACAAATCTGTAACCTCGGCCAAAACGCTTTACCCTATCAAATCATAGAAATTAGCGCCCAAACCCGACGATTAAATTGAGGATTCTTAATTTTACCCCCACATGGCACCAACAGGGGGCTTTACATCCTCAGAGAAAGGTAAAATTATAAGAAGAATAGATGGTTGTTAAATACAAAACGACGACCTGATAGGTGGAAATGAATAGATTCTTCAAGCCCAGGGGTGTTATTTAAACTTCACGCTTAGTGCCAGACATATAAACGCATTATTCTTTTGGTCACAAACGAATTTTTTCTTGTAATAGGAGACGAGCTATAAACTGATGTTTTTTGACGGATTCACGCTACGTGTTTTTGCACTCCTCGGACGGCGAGACTGCAGTCTGCACATATAATTGCTAACGCTCAGGCAATCATGAAGAAAAGCATATCACTATTCCATAGCCGTTCACGACAAAGCTACCAGCGCATATCCATGATATAACGCTATATGTCAAATTATAACCGCTCGAATGCGCCTCGCGTTGGAGCAGCCGTATTCCGTTCGCCGCACAGAAAGTCGTCGACCAGCGCAGCGCGGGCGTCCCCTATACCAACGAGTGGCGCGAGTGGCTGTGCCTCGTTCACTTGCACTTGTTGCAACAATTCATCAGTAAAGACAATTTCCAGAGAGACATCGGTGGAACCTGCTATGGCAGGTATGGCATCGTTAATCCATGCATTACCAGCGAGTATGAACGCCCCTGGATTCCCGATAGTACTCTCTTCCACAGTGCTATAGAATACGTTGTTCGCGATGGCATTGTTGGCAGGATGCTTCACACCCGAACGCACTGGTTCAATACCAATCGCTTGTCCCTGCGTTCCTGCGACCGAGTTGTGTAGCACGTACAACGATTCGTAAGTGCTCTCCGGTGTGGGCATCGACCACCACCCGATTCCAACGCCCGCAATCACAACGTTATTCGCCACAAGCACATTGCTGGTACGAACATTTGGTAGCCCCCATACCGTATAGTCCTCCAAACCGAGGAGTATACCCGTACCGGCGCCACTGTCTGAACTTCCATACACGCGTATATAGTTCCGGACAATACTTAAATTAAAGGAATTATCAGCGTAGATACCGGCACTCCATGCATTTTCTATGCTGTTATCCTCAACGAGGACGTTAGAACCGTACCACACCCCAATACCCTCGCCCCAGCAGTTACGGATACGGTTGGCACGGATCACAACATCATATGCCCAGGGATCCGACGGTTTTAAAATGTTTGGTATAGTGCCGGTGCATGTGGGCCAACCGCCATAAGGAAAATTTGTGTTGTTTTCGTTAATCAAAACAACATCATGAAAATCGTTATCTTCGATGCGGATCTGCCGACCAGCGAAGCGCGCAGCGGAAGCAGACATGTGGTGGATATGATTCCCGCGAATCGTCAAATCGAGGACGGGCGTATCACTGGCGATTCCTTCGCAGCCTAAGGCCAAACAGTTTCGCACCTCGAGCCCCTCAATCACGACGTGAGACGCCGAAGCCATGAAGATCACGGCAGAATCTGCTTTTTGTTTGTTGGAACCGTCAAAGATGGGCTTCTCACCGTCGGCCGCCCGGATGTGCAACGGCACATCTTTCG
>JAJFJI010000053.1 GCA_021774205.1 Nitrosomonas sp. | reverse complement strand
TAAAGAAATCACATATAAAATTAGTTCAGCATTTTACTTGTATATAAGAATGTAATTATTCAACATTATCTAGTAACTGTCCAAATTCATGTTATTACAACGAGTGTATTAGTTGAAGGAAGGAGTTCGAGAAATCTTTTTCATTAACATATTATCAACCCGGTAAGTTGAGTAATTTGTAGATTGGTGGTGAAAGACGAGCCCTAATATAAATCAACTGTACACTCCATTCCTACAGTCAAATGTTCGCCATTAAGTTTCCAGGTGAAGGCGTCACAGGTAGTTTATCTCTCTCCGGGAAGAAATTATGGAATGTCCATCCATAGTGCCATAATTCCAGAAAAATCGGTGTCCTTTGTTCCTGAGCAGCAACCGTTACATGTTTCCAGGATTTTGCATGCTCATCAGACGATGGCTGAATTTTCTTGCCAGCCAACCCCATCTTTTGAGATAACCGCAGCTTCAGTAATGAGAAGTCCTAGGGAAGCACGCTGTACGTAGTATCTGGGCATTAAGGCATCCGCAAGACGCGCTTTTCCAGCTCTCGAGAAGTGGTCATTGGCGCAAGGGCTACTCTGTTTTTTAATGTCAAAACTCCTGTTGAAAATGCATCAATAGCATCATAGTAATATTCCTCGTTTTTTTGTATCGACTCAGATGACAAGCAAATAATTGCATGTTTACGATGTTCATATAAAAATTTGTTTTTCATTTTGAAAATATAGTGCCAATTTGAATTTTCTTCTTGCCAATTCTTCACGAAGTATTTTTGTTAAGAGGCCATGTTTTTCTTTCTTTATCAATAAACGTGCGTTAGAATCCATGTTCATTACGAAGGCTAATGCCCTGATGGTAAAAGGGTTTTTGGCTATACTGTTGCAGGAGAGGGGATTATGGCAGAACGTTTAACCAAGTCAGCTGCACGCAACATTTTTTACGGTGGTTCAATTTTCTTTATGGTGGTCTTTACGCTTTTGACCATTCATAGCCACTATTACATTAAAAATGTTTCTACGGATGAATCAACGCTGACAGAAGCGGTCGCTCGGGGTAAGCATATATGGGAACGTCATTCTTGCATTAACTGCCATACGCTGCTGGGTGAGGGTGCATACTTTGCGCCTGAACTCGGTAATGTTTGGGTTCGCTATGGCGGGCGTGAAAATGCGGAAGGCGCACGGATGGGCCTTAAAGCTTGGATGCGGGCGCAGCCCACCGGGGTTGAAGGGCGCCGCCAGATGCCACAGTTTAACCTGACAGAACAAGAATTAGATGAACTAATAGATTTTCTCGAATGGACCAGCCGCATCGATACGTTGGGATGGCCCCCAAATGATGCCGGATAATTGATTTGCGCGTTTAGCCTAAGGAGATTCATAATGAAATATCAAACCCAGAAGCTTGCCTACCCTTATTTTGTGGCTGCTTTGATCTTATTCCTGGTTCAGGTATTGGCAGGCGTGTTGGCTGGCAGCATTTATGTCTTTCCAAATTTTCTATCGGATACTGTTCCTTTTCATATTATCCGCATGATCCATACCAATGCTTTGTTGGTATGGCTTCTACTGGGCTATTTTGGCGCCAGTTATTTCCTAATTCCTGAAGAAAGTGAACGTGAAATTCATAGTCCGACGTTAGCTTGGTTACAACTTGGAATTTTTGTATTTGCAGCGTTAGCGGCCGTGGTCAGTTACCTTTTTGGTGTCCACGAAGGCCGCGAGTTTCTGGAACAACCCTTTTGGGTCAAGATCCTGATGGTTATTGCATTATTTTTGTTTATTTATAATGTCACAATGACTGTGCTAAAGGGACGAAAGACCGTGGTTACCATCGTTTTACTGATGGGGTTGTGGGGCGCTGTACTGTTTTTCCTGTTTGCTTTTTACAACCCCGACAACCTGGCGCTCGATAAGCTGTATTGGTGGTGGGTGGTGCATGTTTGGGTCGAAGGCGTATGGGAACTTATCATGGCAGCCATGCTGGCTTTCCTTCTTATCAAGATGACTGGCGTGGACCGCGAAATTGTTGAAAAATGGCTCTATGTAATTGTTGGCTTTTCTTTGTTTAGTGGTCTTCTGGGTACTGGCCATCACTATTACTGGATTGGCACCCCGGAATATTGGCACTGGATTGGCGCTGTGTTTTCTGTACTGGAGGTGGTTCCTTTCTTTGCGATGGTAGTATGGGCTTTTTACCTGGTCTATCGAAGCGGGCGCGATCATCCGAACAAAGCCGCTATGCTCTGGAGCCTGGGTTGTCCCATCATGGCTTTCTTTGGTGCTGGCGTTTTGGGGCTCATGCATAGTTTTCCATCGATTAATTACTACACGCATGGCACTCAATTGACGGCTGCACATGGGCATTTGGCTTTCTATGGAGCCTATGTCATGCTAAATTTAGCTTTCTTTACTTATGCATTACCGGCTCTTCGGGGTCTGCAGCCTTTTAACCAGATTCTGAACATGTGGAGTTTTTGGCTGATGACCGGGTCTATGACATTTATGACCATTTCTCTGGCTTTTGCCGGCGTGATTCAGACGCATCTCCAGCGAGTGCTCGCGATGGGTTTCATGGAAGTTCAATCCCAAGTCGATCTTTTCTACTGGTTTCGTTTAGGTTCGGGTGTGTTTTTTCTAATAGGTGCCTTGCTCTTTATCTATGCGACACTTGGTCCTGTCCGAGAACAAGTGACGGCGCAATCAGGCGCTAAATAGGAGAGGGGGCGAATGGATGCTTTCTTAACTCAGCAAAAGACTCAATCGCCTTATAATACAGAAGAAATCCCTTTTTATTTGCCGGTTGGCAATGAATGTGACTTGTTTGAAGCCGCCTATCGTCACCGATTACCTCTTTTGTTAAAGGGGCCGACTGGTTGTGGCAAGACGCGTTTTATTACGCATATGGCGGCGCGCTTGGGTCGTCCTTTGTTTACTGTTTCCTGTCATGATGACCTAACGGCGGCTGATCTTACCGGTCGTTATCTTCTCAAGGGTGGAGAGACCGTCTGGGTTGATGGACCGTTGACACGAGCCATACGTGAAGGTGGAATCTGCTATCTGGATGAGATTGTCGAGGCGCGTAAGGATGTAACCGTTGTACTTCATCCGCTGACTGATGATCGCCGTATTTTACCTTTGGAACGCACCGGTGAGACTTTACAGGCACCCGATGAATTCATGCTGGTTGTTTCTTATAACCCGGGTTACCAGAATATCCTCAAATCCCTAAAGCCAAGTACCCGTCAGCGCTTTGTGTCGCTCAGCTTTGATTTTCCGTCTGGTGAAGTGGAAGTCGAAATCGTGACAAACGAAAGCGGCCTAGCGCGGGAGCGCTGTATTCCTTTGGTCAACCTGGCAACCCGGTTGCGGGCATTGAAAGGAATTGATCTAGAGGAGGTCGTTTCCACCCGTCTTTTGGTTTACTGTGCCATCCTGATGGAGGAAGGTTTAGATCCCTTTCAGGCTGCCCAGATTGCACTGGTAGAACCGCTTTGTGATGAAACGGACGTTAAAGAAGGGTTGTTGGAACTGATACGCGCCACCTATGGCTAACTAATGTGGGAATTCTGGGAGCTAGAAGAACAGGTTGGTCGTTATTGGCACCGGCTTGTCGGAGAGGCGGACAGCTATCCTTATCATCAGGAGGCTGTGGTAACACTGGACTCGGTTCGTGCTGCCCTCAGCGTGTTTTTTCGAGGGCTCGGTGGAACGCCAGGACTCACCCTGGCGGCGGGAATGCCTCAGTCCTCGGGTCATCGTTTGGGGCTGCGGCAGCGTCTGGGGCTTGACCAAGAATGTCTTCCACAGGCGGTACTTAATTCTGAGCGACTATTACTACCTGCCTCGATTGCTTGCTTTCCGTCTGCTACGCTTAATCGGCGTCTTTACTTCTGGTTAGCTGCTTTTTTTGCGCTGGCAGAGGAACCATCTCGCCATCGCCCGGCCGATCTTCTTCAAGCTGATCTCACTTTCTTGCATCGAGTCTATTGGATTAGCTTAAGGGTTTGCCGTGACTATCCGGGATTGGCGCGGAGCTACCAAGTGCTCTGTGAATCACTGCGGGAGTTGCGACCACAGCGGCTATTGCCAGAACAAGAGCAAGCGGTAGAAGCGGTCGTCCTGGCGCTCCTGAAAGCCAAGTGTTCAAGCCCGCTTGGCAACAAATTTCTGGAAGCCGTAATGCGGCCAGCGCCTGATTTTACCTGTTGGAAAGCTTCCGAGCATTACCGCACCTTCCTTCCTGTGCCCCTATGGGGAGAGGTTAGCGCAAATCAAAGACTTAAGGATTCATTGCTGGCGCCTTCTGAGCAAATTGAAAACAATAATAGCCAGGACGATGAGGATACACGTAAAAAACAGGCTCGGCGCGGAAGATTTGAACAAAGCGAACGTGATGATCCGCTGTTGTTGAATCGGTTTGAAAAGTTGATGAGTTGGGCTGAAATGGTCAATGTCAACCGGGCAGTGCAAGATGAGGATGAAGATGCCGCCAAGAAAGTCGCCGATTCTATGGAAGAACTAGCCCTTGGGCCTCATCAACGCCGGGCTGCCACAAAACTAAAGTTTGATCTCGACCTGGCGCCGGATGATGTGGATCCATCTACGCTCAGCGGCGAACTCACCTATCCTGAGTGGGACTATCGCTGCAAGCGATATCATGACGACCATTGCCGGGTCGTTTCTCAGGTTGCATCTGAGGAAGGGGAGTTATGGGAGCCTGACCTGCAGGCAAGGCGTCGTCTTCGCCGAATACGGCGTCAGTTTGAAGCATTGCGGCCTAGGAGAGAAATCTTGCGCCGCCAACTTGATGGTACGGAGCCAGACATGGATGCCCTAGTGCGCGCTCATTGCGATTTAGTTGCTAATGGGAATGGTTCTGATCAAGTATATCTAACAGCGCGTCAGCAGGCTCGAGACCTGGCCGTGGCCATTCTGATGGATGTTTCTTTGTCCACGGACAGTTGGGTCGATAATCGCCGGGTACTTGATGTGGAGAAAGAGGCACTTACTACGTTAGCCGCTGGTCTGGCCACTTGCGGTGATACCTTTGCGATTTATACCTTTACTTCGCGTAAGCGTGATTTCGTCCGCGTTGCCACGGTGAAAGACTTTTCTGATTCCTTTAATGGCCAAGTATTGCGCCGTATTGCAGCATTGCGCCCTGGTTACTATACACGAATGGGTCCTGCATTACGCCATGTTCAGCAGCAATTGATCCAACGTCCCGAGCGTTATCGTTTGCTACTTTTATTGAGTGATGGCAAACCGAATGATTTGGATCATTATGAAGGCCGTTACGGTATAGAAGATACCCGGCAAGCGATTATCGAAGCTCGCAGGGCTGGTTTGGCAGTCTTTGGTATTACCATCGATCGTAAGGCCCAGGATTATTTCCCCTATTTATTTGGCCGCGGCGGCCATGCTATTGTGGGTCACCTTGATCGCCTTGCCAAAGTTTTGCCTATCATTTATCAACAGTTAGTGGGTTAGTCAGTTATATTGTATTCGTGACAGTTATTAAGCCAAACACTACTTATCAAATAACCAATCCAGATTTGTCAAATAAATAAATTTCTGTCGGGTCAACAAAAAATGCTTCTTTTGCATGAGAGGTGTCAAATTGTCCGGTAAACCGGGCGATCAAATAATTATTTGTGTCATGCTTGACAGCATCGGCCAACTGAAAATAAACCAATGATTCATGGCCCAGATATTCCACCGATTGGATTTTTACGTTTAACGCAACATGATGACCCGCTTGAGCAACATTAAAAGCTTCCGGCCTAATGCCTATAAAAGCCGATTGATTAAGCTTTTGTAAACCTTCTTGGCTGATTTTTGGCAGGGTGATTTTTTGTTGTTCAATACGAACAACAATATTGCTTTCGTTATTACGTGTTACAGTTGACGATATGATATTCATGCCCGGGTTACCGATAAATCGGGCTACAAAGATATTTTGAGGCTCTTTATATAGCATTTCAGGTGTGCCAACCTGTTGCAGTTCCCCGTGATTCATGACGGCTACGCTGTCACCCAGGGTCATTGCTTCTACTTGATCATGGGTGACATATAGAGTTGTTTTGTTTAACCTTTTTTGTAAAAGTGCAATATCGGCCCGAATCTTGGCGCGTAATTTGGCATCCAGGTTTGATAGCGGTTCATCCAGCAAAAAAACGCTTGGGTTTCTTACCAGCGCCCGGCCCATGGCAACCCGCTGGCGTTGACCACCTGATAGTTGCTTCGGTTTGCGCGCTAGGAGCTGTGACAAATCCAATAGTTTGGCGATTTGTTCAACTTTTTCTGCAATGATTGATGTAGGCATGCGCTTCATTGTTAATGGAAACGCTAGATTGTCGCGAACAGTCATATGAGGGTATAAGGCATAGTTCTGAAATACCATGGCAATGTTGCGTTGTTGTGGGGAGACTTGATTAACGATCTGGTCATCAATCCGAATTTCACCCTCAGTTAAATCTTCAAGGCCGGCAAGCAAGCGAAGCGCTGTGGACTTGCCACAACCGGATGGACCAACCAGCACCATAAACTCACCATCTTCGATGGTCAGTGTGAACTGTTGCAATGCAACGGTTTCTGCGTCAAAGCGTTTAGTAACATTGCTAAATACAACCTTAGCCATAGGATTAGCCTTTGACGCCCGTGGTCGCCACCCCCTTAACAAACCAGCGCTGAAAAACCAGAAAAATTAGCAGCACTGGGGTTACCATCATCACGCCAAAGGCAAAGATATCGCCCCATTGCAGAGGTGGCAGGGTGTAAAATGATGCGATACCCAAAGGTAAGGGCCGTACGGCTTCACTGTATGTCACCATCAATGGCCACAAGAATGCACCCCATTGGGTTAGAAACGTAAGAATCGCCACTGTGGCAAATACCGCTTTTGCGTTTGGCATAATAATGACAAAAAAGATACGCCATGCACCTGCGCCATCAATACGCGCGGCCTCTTCTAGTTCTCTGGGTAAGCCCAGAAAAAAAGTATAAAACAGATAAATTGAGAAGGCATTGGCAATAAACGGCACAATTTGTACTAGGTAGGTATCGCGCCAGCCGAATAATGTTACTTGGTAGAATAACGGGACTGCAATTGCTTCCAAGGGGATAATCATTAAAGCGATGACAGCCAATAATAGACTGTCTCTCCCTCGCCACTGCATCCGGGCAAAGGCATAACCAGCCAGTGAGTTCACTAATAAGCCGCTGATTACGATGGCGCAAGTAATGAACACTGAATTGAACAAATAGCGTAGAAAAGGGACACGCTCAAGTACATCCCGATAATTTTGTAGGTTTGCTTCCATTGGGAAATAACCGCGCAGGGTGCCTGCTTCCATTAGTACCAAGTCATCGGACTTTAGACTGCCTGCTAGCATGGTTCCAATCGGCATCAAAAAGATGAGTGCTGCGCCAATCAATATGCTGTAGACAAACAATGAAGTGATGCTATATTTTTTGTTCATTCGACCACTTTTTCGTGCTTAACAATAACGCGTTGCAATAAGGTGATTAACAGTACGATGGTAAAAAACACCACAGTCATGGCTGCGCCTTTGGCGACTTGTTGACTGGCGAAGGTGGTATTGACCGTTTCATACATGACAGTTGTTGTGGCATACAGCGGTCCACCCTGGGTCATGATTTGTACCTGATCAAACAGACGAAAGGCCAGGATGGTAGTTACCAGAACAACAAATATGAGTGCGTTGCGTAACTGAGGCAAGGTGATGTAAAGCAATTGCTGCTGCTTACTGGCACCATCAACTTTGGCAGCCTCATAAAGCGCTGTGGGTATCGCCTGTAATGCAGCCAGTATTATCACCATTTGGAATCCCACACCTTGCCAGATTGAGGTCAGGGTTATGGCTGGCAAGGCCCAATACGGGTCATGTA
>JAJFJI010000052.1 GCA_021774205.1 Nitrosomonas sp. | reverse complement strand
TACCTGCCTGGCTTGCAGGATATAACCAGCCACGTCGATTTCAGCGCAGCAATGGAAGCAGCGGCAAATACAGACCTTGAATTAATGGGTTATACCACACAGGCCCATTTTCTTATTAACTGCGGCATTACCGAAATTCTCGCCCAAACACCAGCCAACCATACGGGAGAATACTTACCACTATCAAATCAATTGCAAAAGCTTGTAAGTCCGGCCGAAATGGGAGAATTATTTAAGGTAATCGCTTTTGGTAAAAATATCGGTCAACCGTTAGTCGGGTTTACTCGCGGAGATAAAAGCCGATTATTGTAAAAATCGGTTAATGTCATTGGCTGCGTTCATTCCATAGGCCAGCGCAAACGCTGAATACCTTTGCGTTGACTTCTATCGGGACTGTTAAGCGCTACATTTGCCAGATATATACCATCAGGTGCAGGGACGGCGGAAGCGATAGAAGAAAGTTTAGAACCTTCATAAAAAGCGGAATACAATGGTTTACTGCCATCCGGGCTAAGCACAACTACCCCGGTACGCTTCGTTTGTGACAACAATAATGCAACAGGCAGCCGCATCACTAAAGGCTTGATCCAGGCATTCTCATGCACCCATGTCAGCGCCGGGCTTCTGTCTGTAAACATCGCCAGCCAGATTCGCCCTTCTGCATCCCGGTCCATGCCGTCAGGCATACCGGGAAGGCTATCAATCACTACTTCATATTGACCAGCCTTTGGGCCACTGAGATAAAATCGCGTCACACGAAATAGCGAA
This sequence comes from Nitrosomonas sp., assembly GCA_021774205.1. Taxonomy (GTDB): domain Bacteria; phylum Pseudomonadota; class Gammaproteobacteria; order Burkholderiales; family Nitrosomonadaceae; genus Nitrosomonas. The sequence goes on along the minus strand of JAJFJI010000052.1, from coordinate 4,000 downwards.
GTTTGCGTGACTACAACTGATCCCTCGCGCGCCTGTCCAGGGTGAGGATCATAGAGAACCCCGTTGATAAAGTGGAAACCTTCTGCAATGAGGCGGGTTGAACCATTCTCCAGATCATACCGCCATAAACGGCCATTGGGCGCAAGCGCGACAGCTTCATCGATCGCATCATCCGCCGATGAATCCTCGTAACTAAATGGTTCAGAAAAATAAATACGTCGCCCGTCTTCACTGACCTCCAAGTTGTCACAAACGGCAACTTTACGGCTGGGATGGCCACTACCATCGGCCTGCAATTCTGGCGCATCTGAATCATCATCGGCATAAACAACCGGGCGCTGCTGATTTGTTTTCGTGTCCGGAACATTAAGCACTAGTGGCACGATGGAGCGCGTACTAAGATCGAGGTGATATAATCCAGCCACTTCACCTGCGGGTCGGTCTTCGTAGGAACCAGCGGAACAAAAATAGAGCTGTGTTGGATCTCCAGACGCTTCATGGATGCCCCATGCCATCAACGGCACATCGACAAAAGGCTGCGCAGCATTAGCAATAAAATCTACTTCCCAAATCTTACCATCATGCGCAGTAACCAGTGCTTTCTTGCCATTATCAAGAAATACCGCATCGTCATACGCCGGAAGATCCAATGGGAGCATTTCCAACTCAGCAGCAAATTTTTCAGACTGATCGACCGCATCCGTCGCTTGAACCACTAACGGATCAAAAACAATCGAGCCGCCAACGCAGCATCGAATTTCTTCCCTGGGTGCTGCCGCATACCACCAAGTAACTAGTAATGCGGCCAACCCAAAAACGATAACCATTTTTTTCATCTGTCCCTCTCCCCTTGCGCGTTACAGGCAAAAAAACCAACGGCACAATAAAACTAGGCCCAGCATTTAATCCGCTTTGTTTTCACGCACCCATAGAATCGTATCCCGTAACGATTCCTGCAGTGGTCGCGGTTCCCAACTAAGCTCATTACGTGCCCGGCTTGTGTCATACCATGCATAACGCCCCCACAGCTCAAGCAGCTGACGCGTCACTTTCGGCGGTTTCCCCATAAGCTTGCTCCACAGTTCCAAAATGGCCACAACAGGAAAAATCATCCAGGCACGCAGAGAAAACAACCACTTTGGCGGTTCAAAACCAACCTCGCTCGCAACCGCCTTCGCAAGTTGGTCTGGCGTTATATTGTCACCGCTCAAAATATACTTGCGACCAGGAACACCACGCTCCACGGCCAGTAAAACACCTTCAGCATAATCACGCACATCAAGGATTCCAAAACCAATGGGCGCGGTAATACGAAATCCCGGCTTACTCATGCGCATCACCAGCCCGTTCGCGGGTGCGCCACTCCAATCGTCTGGTCCCAACGTAAAAGAAGGGCTGATTACAATGACTTCAGAAAAACCTGGCTTGGAATCACCCAGTAACGCTTGTTCAGCATTACGTCGTGAAACAGCATATGGCAGTGAAAACCCGTATCGCACCCAGTCCGCTTCCTCGTCAAGCAATTTCGGTTCATGATGCAATCCAACCGCAAGCGAACTACTACTCACCACAACGCGCGTAACACCAGCTTGCGAAGCAGCTTCCAGTAAATTGCGGGTACCGACTACATTTTCCTGATGCAACGTTTTCTCTACTTGCTCACCACCACCCAGCGTAATCGCAAAATGTAAATGGAGAACAATATTGATACCATCGCATGCCGCTCGTATTGAATCTGGATCATTAACATTGCCATTGATAATTTCAACATCCAATTTTTTCAGGGCTTTAATGCCGGGCAAACCTGGATCAATATCAGTTGACAACAGAACACGCGGTCGAATGCTCCGCTTATTAAGCAGTTTGACAGCGTGATAACCAAGAAAACCGTCAGCTCCCGTAACAAGGAAGGTCTTCATAAGAGCTCCTTCTTAAAAAAAAGTACAACTAATTCAATGTACTTAAGAAAATACTTTATGTTGACGGTACGCTTAAGGCAAAATGTTGTCAAGCTGATACTCTAGTTTCTTGCAGCATGAAATTCAGGAGGTGACTTTTGAATATTGAATTGGTAATGTTAGGGAACTGTTGATTAATTCCTATAAAAGGATAACCGTAATGATGATTTATAAACTTCGAATAATCGCGGTCGGTATTTTTTCTATAATAATTTATTGTATTTCTTGTCCGGTTCTGGCAAAGGATTTCCCTTCACAAAAGTTGTTGCCACTGGATTTATCCACTCAAGCAGCGACGGCTGCAATTAAGCAATGTAATGACGATGGTTACAAAGTCAGTGTGGCTATCGTCGATCAGGCGGGTTTGCTCAAAGTTCAATTAAAAGCTGATGGTGCTGGGCCGCATACACTTGACAGTAGTTTTCGCAAAGCCTACACCGCAAATAGTCTGCGCAGTTCAACTCAAAAATATGCAGTTATGGCAGCAAATAATCCTGAATTGCAAAGCCTAACCCGCATGAATGAAAATATTCTGTTACTTGGTGGCGGCTTCCCTATCAAGATCGGCGATGAAATAATGGGTGGCATTGGCGTAGGTGGCGCACCCGGTGCGAAACTGGATGAAGCTTGCGCTCGAGCAGCCCTTAAGGTCTTAAAAGCTGACGAAATGAAATAATCAACCAATCCAACGCTATCAGCTTATTGCCATGGTAAAAGTTAAACGTCTAGTCCTTGATATACTGAAACCCCATCAGCCCAACGGACTGGAATTCGCCATTACACTGGCGGAACAATCTCCAGACTGCCACATCAAGTTTTCTGTCGCGGAAGTGGATGAAAGAACCGAAACCGTCGTGTTGATTATTACTGGAGAAAATATCCAGTTTGAACTTATTGCCGACACCATCAGCGCCATGGGCGGAACCGTCCACAGTATTGATGAGGTAGAGGTCATCAATACGCTCAATAACAACTAATTCAGGGTTATTACCATATGAATATCGCAGAACAGATTTTATTGTTCATGCGCATTACGCGTTCCCAACAAATTGCGCGACGATATTTCATTGTTAATGGCTTTGACGGGACACTAACCATGCTGGGTTTATTGACCGGATTTTATGTCAGCGGTCAGGTCGTTTTACCGGTCGTTATTAGTGTTTGCCTCGGCGCTGCTATTGCACTAGGCATGAGTGGCCTGACCAGCGCTTATATCAGTGAAGCGGCTGAGAGGAAGCATGAACTAAAAAATCTAGAACAGGCCATGATCGCCGACCTGGGTGAGTCAGCATACGGCAAGGCCTCAAGGTTGATGCCATTTTATATTGCACTTATTAATGGTCTTGCGCCATTTCTAATTGCGCTGATTATTATCACCCCGCTAGTTATCGGAAACTCGCACCCACAATTATTACCGCAACCACTGGAAATTGCCGCCCTGCTTGCATTCCTGATCACTTTCTTGCTTGGCATTTTTCTTGGCCGCATCAGCGGCCATTTCTGGCTATGGTCTGGGATACGAACACTAATTATTGCAATCATCACATCCACTATGATCTATGTATTCAGCCCGGCATACGTCTAAAACCGCAACTTGACTGTTTTTAACGCACATGCTCTTAAACTAAACACCAGGATATATAGTATTCAACTTTTCATAGCGTTACGCGAAGTCTAGATATCTCGAATTTTTTGCTAATAGCAATCTGCTCGAAATATCGTGGAACTAATTTTTTCTAATTCAGCTCTATATTACTAAACAACCACCAGCTAAAGCTGGTGGGTTAGAGACAATGACTAAAGTCAGGATACGGGTCCTAAGACCCGTCTAATCCTCCGTTCTGAAATTATCATCACCTCTAGGCTCAAAATGATGGTCCAAATAATTTCGAATCATTTCTTCTGTCAGCTCCCCTGACGTTACGCAGAAGTATCCTCGAGCCCAAAAATGGCGCCCCCAGTAGCGCTTCCTCAAGTCTGGGAAGCTTTCAAACAATTTCGCCGAACTTCTTCCTTTAATGCGCCTCATTATTTCGCTCGGT
>JAJFJI010000051.1 GCA_021774205.1 Nitrosomonas sp. | reverse complement strand
GCTGATTATATTTACTGCGGCGGGCATAGACCAGTGTCGTTGCGGTACTGGATACCAGGCCGCCAAATGATCCTAGCAATGCTGTGCCATAACGTTGGCCTACGAGGCGCAGTGCAATATAGCCTGCCAAACTGACGCCGGAGATCAGCACGACCATTAACCAGACTTGATAGGGATTAATGGCTTCATAAGGGCCAAAATTTTTATCAGGTAATATCGGCAGGATAATAAAAGTTAGAATCGCAAATTGCAGAATAGAAATAAGGTCACGTCGGTCCAGGTTTCGAGAGAGGCCGTGTAATTCTGTTTTAAAGTACAGCAGTATGGTGGTGACAATGGCGAGCATGATCGCCAGTGTTGAGTAGCCATACCAGACGATTGCACCCAGTGCGTAGCATACAATTATCGCTGCCACAGTCGTCGTGCCGGGGTCGGAAATTTTATTTGGTACTCGGATATTGGCGGCAATAGTCATGACGCCAACAATGAGTAATCCACCCAGTAATAGCCAGGGTGAATCCGTTTTTTCGGATAGCAATGCTGCCAGCGTGCCAAACAATGCGACTAGGGCAAATGTTCGTAATCCTGCACTGGCCACAGGGTTCCGCTCGCGATCAAGTCCAATTAACAGGCCAATGGCTAGGCTGGTGGCAAAATGTGGTAGGTGTTCAAGTTCGCTGCCGTTTAAGTATTCGATATGCATGCGCCATTTTAACGGTCTGGTTCAGACCAATGTTCAAGCAGCAATTGTAAGGTCGTGTTGCCATTGTATTCATTGACCTGTAATCGGTAAACGGCAGAGATGAGTTCCGGGAGTGGGTCGTTGTGAAAAAACAGAATAGCATCATATAGATCACCGGAATTTTGTGGCGCGTGATGGTTATCTGATTCGGTTTTTTTTAACGTTAGTTTTAAGTGTTTCTCGCCAACGATACGCTGACTTTTTACATAAAAAAAAGCGTTAAAAGTTGGCTGGGGGAATCCCTGGCCCCATGCCTGGTGAGTTAGGTTGCGCGCCAGTTCCAGGTTGATATCGGCTGTGTCCAGGTCACCATCGGTTTCGATGATATGGGTTAGATCTTCGGGTGCAAGTATTGTTTGGGCAATTTGTTCAAATGTATTGCAGAATTCGTCAAATTTCGAGTGGTGAATAGTGAGTCCCGCCGCCGCTGCATGACCACCAAATTTAAGGATTAATCCTGGATGGCGCTTGGAAACAAGATCTAATGCATCGCGCATATGGAAGCCGGGAATCGAACGTCCGGAGCCCTTTATTTCATCATTATTGCCCGGCGCAAAGGTAATCGCGGGACGATGAAATTTGTCCTTGATGCGTGATGCCAGTATCCCAATGACACCTTGATGCCAATTCTGATCAAAAAGGCATAGGCTGTATGAATTTTGAGCTTCAATTTCAGCTTGGGCATCCTGTGACTTGAATGCGCTTTCCAGCATGCGCAACGCGTCATCTTGCATATCTGCTTCGATTTCACGGCGCTCGCGGTTTAGCTGATCAAGTTCATGTGCTATTTGAGTGGCCTGGGCTTTGTCGTCCGTGGTAAGACATGCAATACCCAGTGCCATGTCGTCGAGCCGTCCAGCAGCGTTTAATCTAGGCCCTAGCATAAAACCCAGTTCATGGGTGGAAGTTTTCCGGTAATCACGCCGTGCTACTTGCAGCAGCGCATTGATACCCGCGCAACCGAGGCCTTTACGAATTCGCCGCAAACCTTGCTGTACCAAAATGCGATTATTGTCATCCAGTTTTACTACGTCGGCAACGGTACCCAGCGCCACCAGGTCCAGTAGGCTGGCTAGATTCGGTTCTTTTCCAGTGGCGGTGAATGCGCCACGGTTGCGTAGTTCCGCGCGCAGCGCCAGCATCAGGTAAAAGATGACGCCAACGCCAGCAATGTTTTTGCTGGGAAAATCACAACCGGGTTGGTTGGGATTGACGATGGCGGCGGCGTCGGGCAATTGGTCGCCTGGCAGATGGTGATCGGTGACAAGCACTTGCATACCCAGTTGATTGGCTTCAAGAACCCCTTCAACACTGGCGATGCCATTGTCGACCGTGATGATAATATCCGGTTGTTTTATGGTATGGGCCAATTTGACGATTTCAGGCGTTAAGCCGTAGCCATATTCAAAGCGATTGGGAACCAGATAGTCAACAATGGCGCCAAATTTGCGCAGGGTGCGGATTCCGACTGCACAGGCAGTGGCGCCATCCGAGTCGTAGTCAGCGACAATTAATAAGCGCTTTTTCGCGGCGATGGCATCCGCTAGTGTTGCTGCCATCAAGGAGATATCTTTGAGTTGGTCAAATGGAATCAGGCGTGACAATTCTGCTTCGAGTTGATTTGGGTCTTCAATTCCTCTGGCAGCGTAAATGCGGGCAAGTATCGGTGGTAGCCCGCTTTTGTTCAGTCTTTCAAAAGCTTGGGTTGAATAACTGCGGACGGTAATATTGGACATAAGGTAAACAATTTTTTTTACTATTCAATACATCGTAGTAACTGTTCAGATTGCGCCTAAAATTTGTCAGTTCAAGGCGCAAAATGTGAGTTTACACGTGACAATGATCATTTTGTAACGCCGAAATGGCGGATTATAGGGGTAAGCTGAATAGCGACAACAATTTAACTAAAAAAACTGCAGTTGTGATCGCGTTACGAATCGGCATCAACTTTTTCAACCTGCAGGATATGCAATCGTCGGCTGTCTGCGCGCAGAACCACAAATTTCAAGTTGCCGATAATGACAAATTCGTTGTGTTTTGGCAGACGTCCAAATTCTTTGATCACTAATCCGCCGATAGTATCATAGTCTTCGTTGCTAAAATTGGTGCTCAACGCTTCATTGAAATTGTCTATTTCGGTGATCGCTTTAACTCGATAGCGATCACTGGATTCCTTGACGATATTGTCTTCATCTTCATCGAAATCATATTCGTCTTCAATTTCACCAACGATCTGTTCAAGCACGTCTTCAATGGTAATTAGCCCAGCTACGCCGCCATATTCATTGACCACCATGGCGATATGATTGCGGTTGCCGCGGAAATCCTTGAGGAGAATATTGAGTCGTTTGGATTCGGGTATAAATACTACGGGTCTTAACATTTCGCGGACATTGAAGTCTTTCTCGCCAGCGTTATAACGCAGCAAATCCTTAGCCAGCAAGATACCGATGACATTATCCTGGCTGCCTTCCATGACAGGAAACCGGGAATGCGCCGTTTCAATAACGAAAGGAATAAATTTTTCAGGTGTTTCGCTGATATCAATCACGTCCATTTGGGCGCGTGGCACCATGATATCGCGTGCCCGCATTTCAGATACCTGCATGACACCTTCTATCATGCTTAACGCATCAGAATCGAGCAGGTTTCGTTCAAAGGCGGAATGTAATAATGTGACTAGCTGTTCACGATCTTCTGGTTCACGTAGGAGTAGTGAGCTAAGTCGTTCAAGCCAGCCAGGTTTAGAGGGAGGTTCATCCATATAGTGTTAGTTTGAGTAGTTGTTGAGAAATGAAGAATATTTAATAATTTTTATCCTGATAAGGATCGTTATAGCCAAGACTGGTCACAATATTTGTTTCAATCTTTTCCATCCTCGACGCGTCTTTATCATTCTCATGATCGAATCCTTGTAAATGTAAAATGCCGTGCACGGTAAGATGTGCGTAATGGGCAATCAGTGTTTTATGCTGTTGTTGCGCTTCTTTTTCAATGACTGCGGCGCATAGTACGATATCCCCGGTAAGCGGAAGTATATCGTCATAAAAAAAGGTTAATACGTTCGTAGCTGCTTTCTTTCCACGAAATTTTTCGTTGAGATCCTGGCCTTCAGGTTCATCCACAATGCGTATCGTAATTTCTGCGTTTTGTGTCAACGCTGCCTTGATCCATTTTTTAAATTGGGCGCTTGTCGGTATTCCCTCAGCATCAATCGCATATTGCACCGATAATTTCAACTTCCTATCCACGACGAATGGTTACGATATTAAGATCAAGCCGCATTGATTTGCAGACGTGTCAGGCGTCTTGTTTTTGCTGGTCATGTTTCTCGTAAGCGTTGACAATGAGTTGAACCAGCGGGTGCCGTACCACATCTTCAGACTTGAATTGTGCAAAAGCAATGCCGCGAGTATCTTGCAGGATTTTTTTAGCTTCTACCAAGCCACTTTTTTGATGTTTGGGAAGATCAATTTGAGTGATGTCACCTGTTATCACTGCTTTGGAGCCGAAGCCAATACGAGTTAAAAACATTTTCATCTGCTCAGGCGTCGTATTTTGGGCTTCATCAAGAATAATAAATGATTGATTCAGTGTACGTCCGCGCATAAAGGCGAGCGGCGCAATTTCGATAATATTACGTTCAAATTGTTTGCCGGTTTTGTCGAACCCCATTAGATCATAAAGTGCGTCGTACAGCGGACGTAGATAGGGATCAACTTTCTGCGTCATATCACCAGGCAGAAACCCTAGGCGTTCACCAGCTTCGACTGCCGGACGCACCAGTATAATTCGTGCTACGTTTTCGCGCTCCAGCGCATCCACTGCACTGGCAACAGCAAGATAGGTTTTGCCGGTACCGGCTGGACCAATAGCAAAGGTAATGTCGTGTTCCTGGATCTGCTGCAAATATTGGGTTTGACGTGGTGTCCGGCCTTGCAGATTGTGACGGCGGGTTTTAAGTGTTGGTGTGGTCAAACCAACGTCATTAACGATATCTTTTGCAGCCGGACTCGATGGACTGCCTGAATTCATAACCTCGATCAAGCCCAGTTGTACTTGCTCAACACTTAGATGATGCTGAGACTGGTTGTAGAAATTATGTAGTACTTGTGCCGCAAGTCTGGTATGAACGGTTTTTCCTCGTAAACTGAAATTTTCACCACGTCGTGCGATAGATACATCCAGTGCGGTTTCAATCTGTTTCAGGTTTTCGTCCAATGCGCCGCAGAGATTGGCAAGACGCTGATTGTCAGCCGGGGAAAAAGAAATCTCGAGGGATCTAGGTTCCAAATGTATGATGAGGTTGTTTTGATATGCCAATTTTCTCAATGGTAAGGATACTTTGCAAGCGATATTACTTTGTTTTACATATCCATCCATTCGCCACGTAAAGAGTGTGGACGCGCTTCGGTTATCTTAATATTGACAAAACAACCAATTAGGCTTGGATCGCCAGGAAAATTGACGACACGATTATTATCTGTTCGGCCACAAAATTCATGTGTATTCTTTTTAGACACGCCTTCTATTAATACACGTTGAGTTGTTCCCACCATTTTTTGACTAATGGCTTGTGCCTGTTGATTAATTTTTGCCTGCAGACAATGTAATCTTTCCAGCTTTATTGCATGAAGCGTGTCATCCGGTAAATCTGCGGCCGGGGTACCGGGGCGTGGGCTATAGATAAAACTGAACGATTCGTCAAAATTCATTGCCTCGACCAGGTTCATTGTGGCATCAAAATCGGCTTTTGTTTCGCCGGGAAAGCCAATAATAAAATCGGAAGAAAGTGAAATTTCAGGGCGCACGGAACGAATCCGGCGAATAATGGATTTATATTCAAGTACGCTGTAACCACGCTTCATTGCGGCCAGCACTCGGTCGGAGCCGGATTGTACCGGCAAATGCAGGTGATTGACTAGCTTCGATAATTTTGTATACGCTTCAATCAGTCGGGTGGTAAATTCCTTGGGGTGTGAAGTCGTGTAGCGGATACGTTCAATGCCGGGTAGTTCATGGATATATTCTAGTAATAATGCGAAATCCGCAAAATTACCGTCATCCATCTCGTCCCGATAAGCATTTACATTCTGGCCGAGCAGGGTGATTTCTTTGATTCCTTGATCCGTCAGTATCGCTATTTCCGTTAAAACGTCGCCAATTGGCCGTGAGACTTCCTCGCCACGCGTATAAGGTACGACGCAAAAACTGCAATATTTGCTGCACCCTTCCATGATAGAAACAAAAGCCGTCACACCTTCTGCACATGCAGCTGGAAGATGGTCAAATTTTTCTATTTCGGGAAAGGAAATGTCTACTTGTGATCGGCCAGTTGCTTTGCGTGCTGCGATCAATTGCGGTAAACGATGAAGTGTTTGCGGGCCAAATACTAAATCGACAAAGGGTGCCCGCTTAACAATTTCCTTGCCCTCCTGACTGGCAACACATCCGCCGACCCCAATTAACAGATCGGGGTTGGATTTTTTTAGATGTCTAACGCGGCCCAGATCATGAAAAACTTTTTCCTGTGCCTTTTCACGGACTGAACAGGTATTGAACAAAATTAAATCGGCATTGTCAGGATTGTCAGTTTGTTCCATACCACTGGCAGCATGAAGGACATCTACCATTTTGTCCGAGTCATACTCGTTCATCTGGCAACCGAACGTTTTAATATAAAGCTTATTGTTCACAAATGTTTTGTTGGACCTGAAATATCAGCGATATTAGCACATCAGTATGTATTTAAAGTGCTTGCCAGAAAAAATTGAAAACTTCTTTTCGCGGAAGCGATGAAGTCGTTGTTGATAATGAAGCGCCAAGAGACTATTTTTTGTCTTTTTCTTTTGCGCGTTCCTGTTTAGCTTCATCGGGTGTTAATAACCAGATGCGGTGTATATTGCCCATGGTGTCCATTTGATATCGGACAGGTCCCTTCTCGAACATCATTGTCGGCAAAACAATCAGGTTATTATTGTCTCGAATCTGACTGCCAGCACCTAGATGCAATGTTTGCTTGTCAATTTTAACTTCTGGATAGGCAAACGCCTTGAGTTCCCCTAGTTTGCTGTCAACTGGGAAATTTCGCATTAATTGCGCACTGGCACTACTCGAAAAGCTGATCGATGCGATAAAAAATACAAAAAATAATACTTTTTGCATGGATATAAATTCAACCGAATAAATAAATGGCAGAAAAATGGATGGTGGCGAATCAGGGATTTGAACCCCGGACAAATGTGACACCTATCATGATACAAAAACAGCAGGATTGCAACTTCGTGTAGCCTCAGCCGGTGTAAAGTCCTTTTGTGTTTTTCAACGTTAGGTGCCATGAAAATTGCAGCTATTTTTTTAATCATCGGCGCCACGTGGCAGGGTAGATAAGCCTGCATCATCCACCGCATGGTAAAATTCAACAAACACCTAATTCTTGGTGTCATAAATATTTGGTGTGAAGTAAGATTAAATCAAATTGGCGGATGGCGCTTCGCGCTTCGCTTATTCGCCCTACCTCACTGACATTAAATTTCAATAGAGATTAAACATGGATGTATTCAAATCTAAAGTCGACAAATGGACGTTGATTTTCATAGTTCTATCAATGTTTTCATGCATGCTAGGATCATCCGTAATGCTAAAGATAGGTGGTGCCGTCAATTATTCTATGGCAGCTTTCATGCTGATTGTTGGTGCCGGTATTCCACTATGGATACTGGTCTCAACCAAGTACATTGTGGAAAATGAGAATCTTGAAATAATCAGTGGTCCATTTTCATGGATTATTCCAATTACATCTATAAAATCCGTGCAGGAATCTCAAAGCTCAGCATTTAGTCCGGCATTGTCTTCAGATCGCCTTGAAATAACATATGGCGAAGACAAAGTGATGATGATCTCGCCTGCTGATAAAATAAAATTCATGCAGAAATTGGACAATGAGAAACTAACAAGCACAGGTAAGCATACTCAACAACAAACCGCCGACAGGGCTCCAAAAAAAAGCAAGAAAACACCAAAAAAGCACGTAAGGCATCGTATGAAGACACATGAACATGATTCCGATAAGTCCGGTTAAATCGCTCAATATAGCCATTTTGATTAAGGTAATCCGGTTGATGATGTATGCTGTCAAATATGGACTCCATATTTGACAACTTTTTGAGTTTTCAGTACATTTCTCTATTGTATAAAAGGGTACTTTTTTTCTTTTATAGCCTTGTGTTTTTTTGAGGCTATCTTCCCCTGCTTGCAAGTTGCACACGATTTTTCAACTCCCTGCAAGCCATTTTTTCTATACTTAACACCCGTAGCTTGATCTCCACATTCCAAAATCCAGAGAGGTAGCAGTGAGCCGATTCCACATTAGACAACTCCTTTCTGATCGAAGCCTGACTGCGGAAGAACGTCGTGCCGTGCTGGAAGACTTGTTTGTATTTGGCAAAAACAACCAAGTGCCTTTTCTCTTCCGCATGACCGTCCTTCTGGTGCTATCAACGATTATTGCTACCGCCGGCCTGATATCCGATTCAGCTGCTGTAGTTATTGGAGCAATGCTGGTCGCACCACTCATGAATCCTGTCATGGCCGCCGCTGGTGCGGTGGTTATGGGGTGGTCAGTTCGTTTCTATGGCGCCCTCTGGATGGTTTTTATGATGGGTTTCGGTGCCGTGCTGTTGTCATCCCTGATAACATTCGCATCCCCGGAGCTGATCTTCATCCCCGAGCAGGTCTTGGCACGTACCCGCCCGACCTACTACGATCTCATCATTGCCTTGGCTGCCGGTTCAGCAGGCGCATATACAATCACTCGCAAAGAAACCAGCGCAATACCAGGCGTTGCGGTAGCTGTGGCCCTACTGCCGCCTCTCGCTTCTTCAGGAATCCTATTGACCACCGGGTACCATGAACTGGCACTGCGGGCCCTGGTACTATTTCTTGTTAATCTCGTCGCGATGGTATTGGCGGGAGCCCTGACTTTTAAGGCTGTTGGGGTGTCTCCTGCCGCCGGCCGCAATAAGGGCGCTGCATTCGCGCGCAGCCAGATCATGCTTTTTGTCTTACTAACGGCAGCTGTGTGCATACCATTATGGTTCTACAGTCAAAAAATTATTTTCAACGCCCAGTACCGCGCCGCAAAATCAGAGATACTGCAAAACTGGTTGAAGGAGAGCAAACTGGAACTGGTTGATGTCGAAATCCTCTGGGAACAGAACACGCTTTACCTTGGCCTCGAGGGACCGGCGCCACCAGTCAATATGGAAGCGTTACATGATCAACTGGTGGCATCGCTATCCTATGACAAGAAGCATGATCTCAAGATCAGCTACACCTGGACCCAGAAGGTTACTGGGATCTGGCCTCCCACTGGCGAATCTGTACGGGAAGTTGCCAAACGCGCGCATACCAGTATCGCTGAATTAACAGCAACTCCATGGGTTTGGAGTTTTACACAGTATGATGCCAATGCGACAACCAGGGCTGAATTCGGCGAAGAATATACCCTTTTATTTACGAATATGGAGCGCTTAGAGGTTATCACTGCATGCGGCAGCTTGAATGGCGATTTTTCTTATAGCGGAGAGTCACTCACCATAGAGATGAAGAAGAACTTGCAATCCGGTTGTCAAAACACCCTGCTGAAAATATTCCTGGACGATCTCGGACGAGCCAGAGCAGCCTATATTCATGACGATAGGCTGATTATTACGTTGTCGGGCAGCCAGGGGATCATGTACTTTGAGAGACAGTAATTTTCGAATTGTTAGCGAGCCTGAACGAGTGGACGACTTTACGAACAAGCCGTTAACGAAACTAAAGAAAAGTTTCGTATGTATCCACTTTCACATGCCGGAAACCCGCTGACAATGAATTTAGTCAACATGTCTGGCAGGTTCAATAACACGATTCATCGTATGGATTTCGGCTTCTGGGAAGAATTGGTTGAACAATTCAGGCCGAATCCATCGAAGGACTTAAGTCGAATCCTGATGGCGTAAAAACCATCCGTATTATCATGGGAGCCGGTGTGATCTATAAGAGCGTGTTTTGCGGGTAGCGAATGCTTGTCTATAGAGTAAAATGGGGGTGTTGTCAGGTGCTTCTTTTTTTGCATATCAGCCTTTGGAAATCCAATGCGACAATTGATCTATTTAGTAATTGGCCTTTTGTTGGCAACGTGAATTATTCGTTAATGAAACCTGGATGCCCTCCCTGCGCGGCGGTTACTCCGATGATGGTGACTCCTTATTAGGAAGTCGTATTGGTATTGGCTACCGGCTGCGTGGCTGCAGAGACCTGCTGTGCGCCGGTTTTAACTGGGGTAAGCTCAGCCCGAATTAGGGTGCGGGGACGGATGTGCAGTCTGCGGCTGAAGCGTTCTACCGCTTACTGGTTGGCAAGCGATTCAACTTGACTGCGGACTTGCAGTACATCAAGGACCCGGCCGTCAATCCGTTCGAAAGCTCGGTCTGGGTTTTTGGGTTGCGTGCTAGACTGGGATTCTAACAGTGCCTGGAATCATAATAATTGTTGCTGATGCCGCTGTTTTTGCCGCCGTTATTGGAGCTGTAGAAGTTGTACCTCATGTAAAAACCGTTCATCTTTATCCAGATTGAAAATGTACGGTTGATCGATGACAGTGCTGAGCAGGATCCGCTTGTGAATTTTGTCATTCGTCGCCAATGGGCTCGACCTGGTGTCTGTCCTTTCTGCGGAGCCGAGAAGGGCGATTGTGGACGATGTCCAGCAAGTGATTGCAGTCCTGAGAAATTTTTTTGAGATTTGAGAGTACCGTGATAACAACTACCCGCATGAAGATTTATCTGTGTATTCAAATAGTTTTTGTTAGCCTGCTTTTTTTATTGCCTGCTTGCCAATCTGAGTTACCCGACAAGACGCTGAACACTAAAGTAGTGATGATTAGTTCACCGGATGAACTGCTGGCATTATTCGCGGAAAAAAACTATACAACCAAGGCCTGGCAGGCCGGCATTCATGATGTGCCGCGTTTTTATATTACGAACATCACTTCAGGCTGGCGTAATAACTCTGAGAAAATGCCGATTCTTGCCAAGAAGCGAATATTTTTTCGGTTGCTTGCGCCTCTCGTCTTGGCTAGTAACGAAACCATTCTCGCTGATAGAGAACGTTTGCTGCAAAGTGATTTAAATTCTGAAGAGGATCAACACTGGCTGGCGGCATTGGCTAGCAAGTATAAGCTTACAGTTGTTGATAACAAGCTAAGCGAGGAACAGTTTGAAAAACTGAAACTCAGGGTCGATATTGTTCCGGTGTCGCTGGCATTGGCGCAGTCGGCGGAGGAAAGTGGTTGGGGAACGTCACGTTTTGCTGTG
>JAJFJI010000006.1 GCA_021774205.1 Nitrosomonas sp. | reverse complement strand
ACAATTGAAAATTTTGTTGGTAATACGCCGTTAGTCAAGCTCAAGCGTTTACCAGGATCAACCAATAACATTATTCTGGCCAAGCTTGAAGGAAATAACCCCGCTGGTTCGGTTAAAGACCGCCCTGCTTTATCAATGATTTTGCATGCACAGCAGCGTAGGGAAATCAAGCCTGGTGACACGCTAATTGAAGCGACTAGTGGCAATACAGGTATTGCGCTAGCAATGGCGGCTGCGGTGATGGGTTATCGTATGGTACTGGTTATGCCGGAGCATCTGAGTGTGGAGCGGCGGCAATCCATGGCTGCGTATGGCGCGGAAATTGTATTGACTTCAAAAGAAGGTGGCATGGAAAAGGCGCGGGACATTGCTGAGGGTATGCGTGATGCGGGAAAAGGAATAATTCTCGATCAGTTTGCTAATCCAGATAATCCTTTAGCACATTACGAAGGAACTGCACCTGAAATATGGCGCGATACAGATGGAAAAGTAACGCATTTTGTGAGCAGCATGGGAACCACCGGTACCATTATGGGTTGCGCTAGGTATCTTAAGGAGAAAAGTGCTTCAGTAAGAATTATTGGCGTTCAGCCACAAGAAGGTGCTCAAATTCCGGGTATTCGTAAATGGCCAGAGGCCTATTTGCCCAAAATCTATGATGCTACGCGCGTAGACGAGATCATGTTGGTATCTCAAACTGAAGCCGAGGAAACAACGCGACGGCTGGCGCGTGAAGAAGGGATTTGTGCAGGTATTTCTTCCGGCGGTGCATTAGCAGCTGCGCTCAAGATTTCCACTACAGTTGAAAATGCTGTCATTGTATTTATTGTGTGTGATCGGGGAGATCGGTATCTGTCCACTGGTGTATTTTCCGCCTGAATACTAGAAAACGTGAGATCACCATTTCATGTAATTGCATAAACCATACCTATTCTGTGTTGCCTAAGTGAATGATGCGGAACCTACTTATTGGAATTTTATTGGTAACCATTATGCTGGGTTACTCCGCTTTTGCCGCCAATTCACGCGTTTCACTCTCAATAGATGACATTCACAGCCCTGTTTTTAATGTCAAAGAAATTAGGGCTAGTCTTTCCGGTCAGCAATTATCCCAATTGGAATTTCGTGTCGGTGAAATTGCCGTACAAGAGAAGATTTGGCGGAATGTTAAACTTTCCTGTACCAAATTCCAGTTAACTGATCGTTTGATTGGTTGTTCCGGCGGAAGAATACATTTGTCTAATTCTGCGCCACTCGCTGTCGAATTCCATTTGAATCTCTATGAAAATGTTCTAGAAATAGAAATCAAACCCACCGCTAATGAAAGTTGGCGATTTTCTCTACATTGGAATGAAAATTATTGGCGGAATACATTAACTATTGCTAACGGTCAAGCAGTACATGTTGTGCAATGGTTGCCCGATATGGAGACTATGCCAGTCCCCGGGAAGGGGAGAGTAAATGGCAATGTTAAGATCAGCGGCAATATGGACGGGATTGCTCGCGTTGCTGCAGAACTGCTCATCGATGATTTGGCATTTAGTGACCGTAATGGTTTGCGTGCAGGAGAAAATGTCAATATGACGATTAATTGGAGTGCCGAACATTCGTCGCGCAATAACCAGTGGCAATGGCAGAGCGAAATCAATTGGCTTGCTGGAGAAATATTCTGGCAGCCGCTTTTTTTTTCAGATGGTGGCTATAGCCTAAATTTGACCGGGGTTCTCAGTGAAAATAATATTAATTTGAACAACGGAAAAATCGTATTGCATGATATTGGTGAATTGGACTTTTCTGGTGTGTTGGCGCGTCCAGGTAATAATTTGATTGATTTTAATTTGCACGCGACTAGTCTAGAGCTATCAACTTTATTTGATCAGATATTAAGGCCTTTTCTGAGAAGTACTGCATTCTCTGAAATGAATGTCATTGGCCGCGGTAGTTTTGCGTGGCGTTATCATCAAGGGGAAAATAAATCGTTTGTTCTTGATTTGCATGACGTTTCGTTAGCGGATCGGCGAGAACGTTTTGCATTTTATCGTGTTAATGCCCATATACCTTGGCAAGCGAATAGTGCCACAATCGCAGATATCAGTATTCTGAGCGGGCAAGTATTGCGGGTGCCATTGGGTGCTGTGCGCGTACCCCTGGAAATTAATCAATCTGAATTAAGGATTCCACAATTGGTTTTGCCAGTACTTGATGGGAAGCTAAAGCTCGAAAATTTTATTGCATCACAACAGGATAAAAACTGGCACTGGCAGTTTAATGGGGAGCTGCTGCCTGTTTCAATGGAGAAATTAACTAGAGCGTTACAAATCCAACAAATGCACGGCACAATTTCTGGTGTCATCCCTAAAGTTAGCTATGTTAATTCGATTGTCGCTGTGGATGGCACATTGCTGTTCAAAATTTTTGATGGAATGGTAACCGCAAATAATCTGAAGTTAATTGAGCCGTTGGGACTTGTGCCTCACCTTGCCGTGGATTTGGCAATGAAAAATTTAGATCTTGATTTGCTGACGCGAACTTTCTCATTCGGTAATATACAAGGACGTATTGATATGGAGATGCAAAATCTTGAATTGGCTGGCTGGCAGCCAGTTAAGTTCGATGCGAAATTATCGAGTAGTGCTGGATCTTATCCGCGCCGGATAAGCCAAGCTGCGGTACAAAATATCTCCGCACTTGGTGGTGCAAGTGCGGTTGCGGCGATTCAACGGAGTTTCTTGCGCTTTTTTGAGGAATTCTCTTATTCAGAAATTGGCTGGCAGTGTTTTTTGCGTAATAATGTGTGTCGTATGGATGGAATTGAGCCCGCATCCATACTAGTTAAATTTGAATCAAAGGGTTATGTAATTGTTAAAGGAGGCGGAATCCCGGCAATTACGGTGATCGGTTATAATCGTAATGTGGGTTGGCAAGAACTGATTAACCGTTTGAAACGAATTACCCAGGGAAATGACCCGGTTATCCAATAGGCAATCAAATGAGAAATGTTTCTTTATATCCAGGCTTTTTGTCACTGGTCAGCATATCATTGACGGCATGTGTCACGATTAATATTTACTTTCCCGCTGCCGCTGCAGAGAAAGCGGCCGATAAAATTATTGAAGAAGTTTGGCAGTTGGACGATGCCGAGAAAAATGGGCAGGGAGCAGAAGAAACACATTCCGATAATCAGCCAACTTACTGATCCGTATAGGTGGAAACAATGAATAAGCTATTTTCTTGCTTAATATTACTGGTGATTCTACTGAGTCTGCCACTGGCTACTCATGCAAGAGGAGCGAATATTGAGATTAATACCCCGGCAATTACCAAGCTCAAGCAGAGTATGCAGCAACGGCACGGTCAATTGGCATCACATTATGCCAGTGGGGCGATAGGGCTGACCGGTGATGGACTGATAGCGATGCGGGACGCCAATGTGTTGCCATTGGCTCAGCGACAACCGGTCAATGCGCTCATAGCAGCGGAAAATCAAGACCGGAATGCATTGTACCAAGAGATAGCGAGTGCCAATAACCATCCTGAATGGGAGAAAGATATTCGCGCAACTTTTAGTCAGCGTTGGATCAGCTTGGCGAAATCAGGCTGGTGGTATCAAGCTGCAAACGGGGCTTGGGCGAAGAAGTAGGGCTGTCTTTGATAGTAACGCTAGAATTAGCTTTGCTACAAGAAGATTCAGCAATGGTCTAACACATATGTTTTTCAGGATTTGCTTTGAACTATTCATGAGATACAATAGTCGAATTCCTTGCTAGGAAAATTGGTATTTAATTTTTAATTGGAGACTTCATAATGAATCAAAACTACTCAGCAGTTGCTCAAAGGTCGCCATCTGCTTTAGCAACAAGTAAAGTGCTGCGCAACACCTACTTACTTTTGTCACTCACATTGCTGTTCAGTGGCTTTACTGCCGTGATTTCAATGGCTATGAATATGCCGCCGATGACGTATCTGATATCAGTCATTGGTGCGATGGTAATTGCTATGTTCGTATTGCCCCGTTTCGCTAACTCGACAGCGGGTATTGGCATTGTTTTTCTGGTTACCGGCATGCTGGGGTTTGGACTGGGACCGATACTGAGCATGTATGCTTCTCTGCCTAACGGCGGGAACATCATTATGCTGTCGCTCGGTGGTACTGGCGTGATTTTTATGGGTCTGTCTGCTTATGTGCTGGCTACACGCAAAGATTTTAGCTTTCTAGGCGGCTTTCTGATGGTAGGTTTCCTGTTGGTGTTAATCGCTGCATTGGCAAATATCTTCCTGGCGATACCTGCGATGTCATTGATGATATCCGCTGTCGTTATCATGATTATGAGCGGCTTCATTCTGTATGATACCAGTCGCATTATCCATGGTGGCGAGACCAACTATGTAATGGCGACTATTGGGTTGTACATGACAATTTTCAACATCTTTATTAGCTTGTTGCAAATCTTAGGCATTATGGGTGGGGACGATTAATTAATTATTATTGGTTTTGATGGCTCTCTAAACCCCGGTTTATCCGGGGTTTTGTTTTGAGTGAATAAGATTTGATAAAAGGTTATTAAAGATGGATTGGATG
>JAJFJI010000050.1 GCA_021774205.1 Nitrosomonas sp. | reverse complement strand
ACTCCCATTTTTTCACGCGGATTAAAAGCTAGTTCCTGTGCCATTTTTTGATAAATTTCCTTTGCTTTTGGCGTTGTTGCAGGTGGTAAAACAACTTCCAGTACCAAATAGAGATCGCCAGGTGACGCGGCTGGAATTCCTCGTCCCTTAAGACGCAGCTTACGGTTTGTTTGAGATCCTTCGGGAATACGTACCTCGACCAAACTATCCGGAACCGGAAACTTGACGGTAGCGCCCAGTGTCGCTTCCCAAGGCGACACTGGCAAAGTGGCAAAAACATCCTTTTTCTCGACCCAGTAACGGGTATGTGGATTGAAATGCACTTCAAGAAAAAGATCACCGGCGGATGCGCCAGCCATGCCAGGTCCGCCCTGGCCAGCAAGCCGGATGACTTGGCCTTCATGCACACCTTTTGGAATACGAACGTTTATCTTGTGCTCGGCAAGCTTTATTTGCCCTTTGTCATTCACGTGTGGAGCACGTAACGTCAGACTACGGCTGGCACCGCGATAGGTGTCTTCCAGATCGAGCATAATCTTGGCGTGATGATCTTCACCCCGGGTACGGTGATGCGAATGCGGTGACCGCTCACCCGCGCGTCCAAAAAATTCCGCAAAGAAATCACTAAAATCGCCGGCTTGTGCTCCGGAAAATTCGCGCCCACTAAATTCAAAACCCGCATTCCAATCTGGCGGCGGATGAAATTCCTTGCCAGCCTGGTAACCTTGACCCAACTGATCATAAGCTGCACGTTTCTCCGGATCGGATAGGACTGCGTTCGCTTCATTGACTTCTTTCATTTTTTGTTCGGCGTCTGCAACTTTAGATACATCCGGGTGATATTTGCGCGCCTGGCGGCGGAACGCTTTCTTAATTTCTTCCGCCGAAGCGTCACGCGAAACACCCAGCGTTTTGTAATAGTCCTTAAATTCCAATTTTTTCTCCTTTTTATTAAGCTTTCATCGCGAGTGCTCCGTCAAGTTAGTATTGATGGAGTCCTAGTCAGATCAATTTTTCAATAGATGGCGTCGCTCGGTAAATTAATCAAGGTGTGCTTGTTGTTGGAAGCTTAGCTCCTGTCTGTGGAGAAAATAGTGGGCGTGTTTAATGTGCAGGACTGATCGTATATGCCATATAACAGCGACTTGGCCTTGATCGTGTATTTGCTCGTTGGTAATTGGTATCTTGGTTAATTATAGTAAAAAACTATTCCAGTAGCATGATGCATGGTAATGTTGCTGTCAATTGCACCTGCAGTTTTAGGTTCTTACTAAACAGGGAGAATTCATGAAAAAATTTATTCTGATACTGATTAGTTTTTTTGGGGTCAGTGTAACCGCGCAAGCTGTGGATGATGAAATGCTTCCGATTAAACACGTGATATTGTCCACCAGTGGCGTCGCCCATTTTGAACATGAGGGTGAGGTAACAGATGATGCAAGAATTTCACTTTCTGTGCAATTCGATCAGGTGGATGACTTGCTCAAAAGCTTGATGGTGTTTGACAACAGTGGACAGCTGGGCAGCATATCTTTACCTGGTCGCGCGCCGCTCAGCCAATTTTTCCGGGATCTTCCATTCTCTCAGCATGAAATTAATTCCCCTGTTGCATTACTTAATGCATTGCAAGGCGCTGCTGTCACCGTTACCGGGCCAACCCAGATAAGTGGCAAAATAATTCGCGTTATGCCAGAAACAGTAACACTTGATGACGGCCGACAAGTCATCACGCGTCACCGATTGACTCTTTCAAGTGAAAATGGTCTTAAACAAACGGTATTAGAAGACCTCAATGCTGTTCGCTTTGATGATGACAAGCTACGTATGCAGGTTGACCAGGCGCTCAAAGCGATTCATGCAAATGCTGCGCGTGATAGTCGTGCACTTACTATCGATCTTC
The DNA here is from genome assembly GCA_021774205.1 of Nitrosomonas sp. Taxonomy (GTDB): domain Bacteria; phylum Pseudomonadota; class Gammaproteobacteria; order Burkholderiales; family Nitrosomonadaceae; genus Nitrosomonas. The sequence goes on along the minus strand of JAJFJI010000050.1, from coordinate 8,416 downwards.
GGGGCGATGGAACCCGCAATGTATCCGTGGCCTATGTTGTAGAAACGCCGCTGTGGAAGGCAGCATATCGTCTGCTGCTTCCAACTAAAGATAAGAAGACCAGCTTTATGCAAGGTTGGGCCATCATTGAAAATATGACAGGCCAGGATTGGAATGATGTGGCGCTGACGCTTGTCTCCGGCAATCCTGTTACTTTCCGCCAGCCACTTTATCAGTCTTATTATGTTAGTCGTCCTATTATGCCAGTAGAAGTGCTTGGCCGTGTTCTTCCCCGTCCGGATACTGGAATCGTGGGTATGGCTTCAAGTTCGGAAGCTGATCAAGAAATAGCTGAACAAGAAGGTGCCCAATATCCTGGGCGACGACAAGCTAAAAATATGGCCAAAACTGAACGGGCTAGCAGTTTTGATCAGGCTGAAGAAATTGTTGCTAACGAAATGCCAATGAGTGTTGTGCCAGTGCCGGTAGATGGCGGCTTGCGATTGTCGCAAACACAGGCTGCAGTCAGTGAAGAAGCGACGACACAGATCCTTTTTCGCTTCCCTAATACATTTGATTTGGCGGCAGGTCATTCACTCATGCTGCCTTTTGTCAGCCGTGAATTACCGATTGAACGTGTGTGGCTTTACCAGCCTGAAACACATGCTACCCATCCACTTGCAGCGTTGCGTGTCAAAAATAACGGGAAAACAGGGTTGCCGCCTGGCATTGTTACACTTTTTGATGAGAACTCGAACAATGGCGCAAACCATTTTGTCGGTGATGCCAAACTTCCTGTACTTCCAAAAGGCGAAGCGCGCTTAGTCAGCTTCGCGCTAGACACGAAAACGTTGGTTGATAAAGACGATAAAAGCACCACACACCAGGGAACTATCACCATCAGCGGCGGTGTGTTAGCTGCAACCACAAAATATCGTTCTAAAACCAAGTACACGGTTAGTGCTCCTGCAGAGGAGGCGCGTATGGTGATGTTGGAACATCCACGCCAGAATCAATATAAGCTTGTTCAGCCCAGCCCTGAAGATGTGGAAACAACCAAAACACACTATCGCATCCGCATGCCGGTAAAACCTGGCGAGAGCAAGACCATGACTGTTATTCTTGAACGTGATCGGCAGCAGTCCATGCGAATCATGGATCTCTCCTATCAGCAATTTAATGCCTATACGACGGCAACACATCAATTGGACCAAAGCACACGCGAACTTTTTGAGAAACTTGCGAGCATGCGCTTGGCGGTTGACAAAATTGACACAGAAATTCGTCAATTGGATGACAATCGCCAATCCATTTTTAATGATCAGCAACGTATTCGTGAAAACCTGCGCGCCGTGCCCGATAACTCTGACATTGGTCAACGTTACCTAGAACGTTTAAACAAACAAGAAGATAAACTTGAAGCAATGGTTGCTCGCCGTGCCAAACTTGAGATAGAAAAAAGCACACAATTGGAGAAATTCAAAGACTTTATTGCAGGCATCCGGGTTTAACCTAAAATCCCCAGTTGACCGCGACAGTAATAAGTCATCTCATGAAAAGAAGACGCATATTTTTCACTATGACATGCACCTATAAGGTGCGGTACGCGATGATGCTTATCGCACGCCGTTGTTTCTTTTTTTATTGCGTTGCAATTCGTTGTAATAACGGGTTATACCGTCTCATTGCGCCTTGCCAAAAAGAAACAACAACGCACGCTATACACCACTCAACTGAGGATTTTAGGTTTAAGCATTTAGGATGGCCACTAGTTTAATTCATATAACAACCTATTCTTATCCCACATTACTGCCGATTACATTCATGCAAATATTTCCTAATTAAAAAATATAGAAACATAAACCATGAATGATGCCAAACATTGTCTAATATTCGCTCACCGTGGCGCTAGCAAGGAAGCCATGGAAAATACACGATTCGCATTTGACCGGGCACTGGAATACGCGATTGACGGTATTGAAACAGATGTGCAATTGACGCGTGATGAAATTACCGTGCTTTGGCATGACCGCTTTCTTGACAAGGCCGGCTTACCGGAAAATCATATTGATGATTTTAATTACGACCAGTTAAAATCCATGGAAATTAATGGCCAATTAGCACCGGAAGGTGGGGATGCTGCCATTATGAGTTTGCAGGCATTCGTTGATGCTTACCGCAAGCGCTGCCGCTTGCTGATCGAGATTAAGAATCGTGAATGGGAAGCTACCCCGCGGCATGAAATCAAAGTTCGGCAAACACTGAATATTATCGGGCCAGTTAATAATGAGACGATCGTGGTGTCTTCATTTAATCTTGCCAGTCTGGTTTATGCGCATCATTACAAGTCGAATTTTCAGTTAATTTATAACTTAGAGCCTGAAGCTACGATCACTGAAGTGCGGCATGTGCTTGCTGTACAACCTTTTCTTCATGGGCTATGCGTGCCTATCGATATCCTCGATGCTGATATTGCTCAGTTGCTTCAAGCGCACCAGAAATGTTTGGCTGTATATACTTGCAATAGCGACGAAGAGATCAATAAAGCGCTTGAACTCGGTGCTGATATGCTCATCAGCGATTTGCCGCAAAAAGCCGTGCAAATGCGGAATGCCTATGAAACGTAACTTTTCTTTACTGCAAAACCGAAAGTTCGATCTTCTGGTCTGTGGTGGTGGTATTTATGGTGCCTGGGTAGCGTATGATGCAGCTTTGCGTGGCCTGAAAGTTGCAATTGTCGATCAAGGAGATTGGGCTGGCGCGACATCTTCCGCTTCTACCAAGCTTGTCCATGGTGGTTTGCGCTATTTGGAATCCTATGACTTTAAGCTGGTTAAAAAAGCGCTGTCGGAACGGAGCATGTTATTGCAAGTGGCACCGCATCGTGTATGGCCGCTGCGTTTTGGCGTGCCGGTATATACTGATAGCCGTATCGGATCACTCCAATTAAAGCTCGGTTTGGCTTTGTATGATTTTCTTGCGGGTAGGGCTAATCCAGTAATGCACCATCGCCACTTCAATCGCAAGCGTTTTGCCGAACGTTTCCCGATGATCAACCCTGCTGCGTTGAAAGGGGGATTCACCTATCCTGATGCGCAGACCGATGATGCGCGACTCGTGCTGGAGTTGATTGCTGGCGCTATGGCAGCTGGGGCAGTATGTGTGAATTACTGCAAAGTGACCAATGTATGTGAAACTAATGGACAGGTTTGCGGCGCCAGTATTGAAGATATGCAGCATGGCGACATGAGTGAAATCCATGTCAGGCAAGTTGTCTATGCTACTGGCCAGTGGACGACTGCATCAGCGCAGGGCAGGGAATGGTGTCGCTTGGCAAAGGGCGTGCACCTGGTGATGCCGGGTATTCTGCATGACGAAGCGTTGCTTTTGACGGCAAAGTCAGATGGCCGGGTTTTCTTCATTATCCCTTGGTATGGCGTGACGCTGCTTGGCACCACAGATACGGATTATCATGGAAATATTGAGCAGGTGGCCGTGGAAGAATCGGATATTTGTTATCTTCTCGCCGCAGCCAATGATTATCTCGGAACGGCCTGGACAAAAGTGGATATTATCGGGAAATATGCCGGGGTACGCGTACTGAAGCAAAGCACCCAGTCAGCAGCTTCCGTTTCCCCATCTGCTGTTAGTCGTGATTGGGAATTGAAAACAACTGAAAAAGGCGTGCATTACTCGATTGGTGGCAAGTTGACCTCGGCCCGGCAAGATGCGGCTTGTATTGTCGATACAGTATGTGCGTGGCTTCGTCATAACGCCGCGTGCGCAACCAACGATAAAGCGTTTCCCTGGGCACCACAGGAGAATTTTACAGAATGGGCGGCTACGATGAATGCGCGGGCTACCGAGCTGGGGATTGATGCTGAAAGCGCCAAGTGGTTGATAAGGCGTCATGGCACACGGGTCACTGAAATATTCCGCAGCATTGAAAATACTCCCGGTTTAGCGGATCGTATTTTTTCATCTATACCACTTATTGTTGCCGATTTGTTGTTCTGTGCCCGCACTGAAATGGCGGTACATCTTGCAGATCTGTTGCGTCGTCGCATGCCTATGTTAATTCTGACGCAACTTACCAAAAGTGATTTGCAGCAACTGGCGACGAAGGTCTCGAGCATTATGGGTTGGGATGATGGTGCAGTAAATCGTGAAGTTGAACACTGTCATAAACAATGGTTCGCCGAATAATTTCAGCGATTGCTCTGGATCTGGGTACAACTTCCATCAAGGCAGCGTTACTGGATCAAAATGGCAGGCTCAATAATATTATTGCCCGAGCTTCGCCTGAAATCAAAGCCGATAATGGATGCTACGAAAGCGATGCGTTGCATTATGCCGAGACGGCCGAACAAGTGCTTGCTAAATGCCAAACGCTAGCCGGAAAGAATTTACCGCTGGGGTTGTGTAGTCAGCGTTCATCGTTTCTGGTCTGGGAGAAAGTCAGTGGTCAGCCATTTACCCCGCTTATTTCATGGCAGGACAATCGCGGTATTGCTTGTTGTGAGACCATGCGAGCTTCAGAAAATATGATTCATAACGCCACTGGCTTGCGTTTGACGCCGTACTATTTTGCACCAAAACTCAGCGTGTTATTGCAATTGAATCCAGAATGGCGCGATCGGCTTATAAATGGTGAATTGATGGTTGGTACGCTTGATAGTTTTTTGATCTGGCGCTGGACTAGTGGCCAATTTCATGTCACTGACGCCTCAATGGCCGCACGCACGTTGTTGATGGACCTAAAAAAGCTGGAGTGGTCGTCTGGGCTATGCCAACGTTTCGGCATTCCACTGTCCATATTGCCCCAAATTAAGCCATCTGCGGGATTGGGGCTGCATTTGAACAATGGCTTGGTGCTGCAAGCTAGTTTAGGTGACCAATCGGCCGCACTTATCGCCAGTATTCTTGAAGACCAGGCAGAGGCTTTGGTTAACCTGGGAACAGGCGGGTTTGCTATGCGTTACCAGGCAACAGAAGAAAGCACGCTGGATGGTTATCTGCGAACGCTGGTGTATCTTGATAACATTGGATATAGCCATATCGCTAATGAAGGTACGCTTAACTCAATTAGTGCTGCACTTGCGTCTTATCCGGTTGATCAGTGCCGTGTTGAAGAATTGGGGGAAAATGATATTTTCTGCCTTGCGGAACCCAGTGGTATCGGCGCACCTTATTTTCGCAATGACCTAGGTATTTATTTCTCGCAGTTAATTGACCATTTAACTAATAACCAGGTCGCTGCGCTACTGTTAGAAGCGATCATTTTTCGCGTCGCGCGAATACTCGAGGATTTTCATAGCGTATCGCCAGTCAAGCATGTTTTTCTTTCCGGCGGATTGTCAGCGCTTTCTGGTTTGCAACATGGTATTGCCCAATGTGTGCCCTATGAGGTTAGTTGCTTGCAGCAAAAGGAAGCCAGTTTGCAGGGAGCTGCGATGCTCGCGGCTGGGCTAAAGTCAAAACCCCAGCGGGAAGTAAAAGAAATAGCATTAGTCAATCGAAATAGTGCCCTACATGAAAAATACCAGCGCTGGAAAAATTGGTTGGATACTTTGCTGGAACACCGTTCAGATTGCCCCTAGAATTCGTTAGTTCATGGCGCGAAATATGAGTTTACACGTGACAATGATCATTTTGTAACACCGAAGTGGCGGATTATAGAGGTAAGCTGAATTGTTACGAAAATTAAATTATAAAAAAAATAAATACTACGAGGCGTAATGTAAAAATATTTTTGTCGCCAATTCTAACTTTAACATCTAAGAGGCAGAAATGGTCGCATGCTCGGTGATTATTTCGCCGCTGCGACTGCTGCCGCTCATAAGTGATGGCAAATGCATGCGATATATTTACTGACTCGCCGTAGCCAGCGAATTGTTTCTAAGCAAACTGTCCCTTTTGGAACGGTGATCTCGCCACTGCCAATTTGCGCCATGATTGAGTCGTCATCTAAGTGACGTTTAACTCTCTTAGCAAGGTGTCCGGTTTCATTAGACCACAGTATTGTGGTCATTATTCAAAACAGAGTCAATCGAGGGTCCTCAGACTTGGCTCTGTTTTTTGGATCTTGCTTGTTAACCGCTTTGATCCTTATAGGGGGCGTTTAGACTACCTAGAACATCGCCATCTTTTGAAATAATCAGGATGACATTATGGTAACGGGCATTAAGCGGCATATAGATGTAATCGCTCAATTTACCTTCTGATTTTGCTAGAAAAAATTCCAGTTCTTTTTTCATCATTTTATTAGACGAAATAATTTCATCAATATAGATTTGATTTAAAAATATTTCATCTCTACTTTCCTTAAATGGTCGATAAAGATGAAATTGTTCGAAGGGTGCCAGCATTTCCTCGGTGGAAAGTCTTAATGTTTCGTGTAACGTATCCATATCTGTCGAACGATGCGCGTGAATCAGCGGCGGTTTCTCGGGACTAAATTGATTCAGTTCTGTTAATGAAATGCCTTGTTCCCTAAAGTTTTTGGCCGGTATCGTATAAAATTCACCATCCCAATGAACTACTGCGGCAGGTCGTTCATTATGAACGGTGTAAATACCCCATGTCAGAACGCTGATCTGCACAATTGCAATGATACTTAAATCAAAGCGGATTTCACGCCTGGATTTGTTCTGGTTGAAAATAACCAACGTCAGAAAAGGTCCTAAAACCAAGTCAATCAGGGCAACAATACGAATACCTTGCCATCCACCATCCGCAGTGAAATAGGGAAATGGATACCACTTGAAAATAATGAAATAAGCAAGAATCAGAAAAATCACGCTGCTGATACCCAGGTGAATACCTGCTGCCTTAAATTTTGATTTAATCAAGGAAGGTTGTTTTGCCATCATCATTGTCTCTTCCATCATTACCTCATAATATATTGTAAAGTTGACAAATTATTAGGAATATCGAGATTATTCTGTGTGCAGAAACGCTATTTATAACGACAGAAAAATTTCATGCTTTAACCTAAAATCCTCAGTTGGATGGTGCTATAAGCATCATCGCGTTCTTCACCTTAAAGCTGAGTGTCATAGTGAAAAATATGAGTCTTCTTTTCATGAGATTATTTTCTACTGTAGCGGTCAACTGAGGATTTTAGGTTTAATCAGTAATGTCATTAGATTTTGTATTCCCTGAATTCCCAGTGGTTCTGTCGCGCGAGTGGTTTCAGTCGGTGATGGTATGATCGGCGGTCATCAGGCGCGGCATCATGATGGTGCCAGAGCCAACAAATCCTATTTGCGTCTGAGAATCCAGGTTTTCTTTAGATTCAATACCCTAATGTTACTGTAACTGGCAAGTGATCCGATCCAAGATCTGGCCCTATTGTGCGTTTGATGAGTGGCAGCGTTGGGTGCGCGAAGCTGTGATCAATGGCGATACCGAGTGTGGCATTGTCGAAAATGACTGGCCAAGTGTGATCAAAGCGATGCGGTGTACGCGCGTCACGCAGTCCGCTCTTGGCAATGAAGCGCAGAAAATACGGTGACCACGGCGTCAGATTGAAGTCGCCGACCACTACTGGCGTCGCCTTTTCTTGCGCTGCCGCCTTGTTGGCAATGACCATCAACTTGGCATTGCGCGCCTCTGCCATGTCTCTCGAAATGGGTGGCGGCGCATGCACCGCGTATAGTGCCAGCGGTTTTCCGCGCCCAGGCAGCTTTATCGTCGTTTCGATATGCGGATACAAGTGAGAGGGCTGCAACGCCACTGTGCCAGAATCAATCACGTGCTTGCTTAGTAGCGCAATACCAAATGGGGAATTCTCCAAGTGTTGGATTTGATGTGGAAATAGACCTTTTATTTCATCCAGCGCGACATCAAACTGGTTACCCGTTTCCAGTAATACCGCGACATCGATTTCACGTGCGTGCCGCGCGAGATACGATATGATGCGTTGTGGAGACTCGTGATGGAGGCCGACGTTAAAGTGAAAAACGGTGAATTGGCGTGTGGTAGCGATCGTTGCTGGTGCATCCTTAGGCAACAAAGCGCGTACCAGCGGGGTGCCATTCCACAGCACCAGTGCAATAGCCACTGCCGTCCATCGCCACGAGCGTAGCAACGCCAACCCTAACACGCAGAACAGTGTAAGTACTGCATAGTACGGGGTAAAGTGGCTGAACAGCTCGGCAAACCAGTGCGCCGTAGCCATCTCGCTCAGCGCCGTGGCGATGAGGACTAGCATCGTCAGGGCGATCATTCGTTTGGCGAGATGATGTTGAAAGTTTTGGTTGGTCATTGGAAAGCTAGGGCCAAAGTTTTGTGTCCCTATCCCATAGTTTATTCATCCTTAACCTTGCCACGTAAGGATTTTCTTCGGGCTTGAATCGCTTTGCTTTCTAAACGCTTCACCTTAGAAGCTTTTGTCGGTCTGGTCGGTCTTCGTGTCTTGACCCGGACAGTGACA
>JAJFJI010000049.1 GCA_021774205.1 Nitrosomonas sp. | reverse complement strand
TTTAGGTTAAATCAATTAGGCCAGTTTAGCGCCCATGTGTCAGGGGGCGGAATCGGTGTTAATTTGGTCTATAGCATAAGGGAATCAATCGGGTACCATAGTATTTAATTGAATACGATAATAGGCATATTTTATTTTTTTCAGAAAATTTGTTGATGTTTGTTGCTAACAGCGAACACATGTTTGACTAGACTTGTAAACAATCAGGGTTTCTTGGACGAACCGGTGATACCTGCGGTAAGCGTGAAGCGCATGGCTTCTTCCATGCTTATATTCAGCGGACGTACTGCGCTGCGCGGTATCAGCACCGCATACCCGCCAATCATGTAACTTAGTGGTAAATAAACCAGGATGCTGTCTTCTTCCCGAAAACCTTCGGGAAGATTCTCCGGTATCGCCTGGGATACGAACCCGATTAATTGCATGCCGGTGTCTCCGATGGTGACTGATACGACCTGTTCGAAATCTTTCTTTTTGTTCGGAGAGAAATAGTTGAAAAAGTCTCGGATCGCTCTATACACCGATTTGACCACCGGTACGCGATAGAGAATCTGCTCTCCCCAGGCAAACAGACGTTGCACCACATAAGCATGCATTAGCAGTCCCACTAGAAACACGCCAACTAAACCGGCAATTGAGCCCATGCCAGGCCAGTATAGGTTTTCTGGTAGCACCAATCGAATCAAACCGCCAAGTGCAGTCTCCGCTGAAACAACCAACCAATAGAGGAAATAAAGTGTGAGCACAGCTGGCAAAATCGTAATCAGGCCGGTAAGGAAGGTTTTACTTATGGATTTCAACATCAGTGCGCGCTCCACTAAAAGAATCTGCAAAAATCAAGAAAAGATAGGAAATTATATTTGATAAGACGCCATTTTATTGCGCTATCGCCGTAAGCAGGGTAAATTCCAATAAAGGTACGTAATAGTTATTCCCCATTAAAATTCATACGAATAGTAAAGTTTCTATGACGTATTTCGTACCTTTATGGAATTCAACCCAACAGCAAAATTGCCTACATCAACACACCATCTTGTGGCTTCACCGGAAGAGGTACGGACTTTTCGCCAAGTTGCTGCTTTAGATCGATCTCGATGGTGCGACAGATAGCATGCAGTGGAATATCTTCCATTTTCTTATCGAAGGGGTCTTCTGTCCGGCCTCCTATCCTTTCCGTGGTTGTAAAAACTGTCGCCAAGGCGACATAGACGGGTATCATTTGCCAGTCAAGATGTTGCACTAGACCAAGTGGTAACAATAAAACAAACATCCAAACGAAGTGTTTAGTAAAAAAACTATATTGACGGAGGAGCGGCGTGTTTTTGATACGTTCACTGATTCCTTGGCATCGATAAGTCTCCTTGAGCGTTTCTAACAATCCTGCTACATACCATTGTGAAGGGATCCAGCCTGTTTCATGGAGATCACGAATGTGTTGCGCTTGGAGATGATTCAACTGGGTGGCCTTGTTAACAGCCCCTTCTAATCTTTCAAATTCATCATCAGGCAGCCATGGCTCCAATTCATCCCAACGCGAATCGTTTAGGAGTTGTAACCGTAATGCATTCACAAAAGCCAAATGCCGAAAGAGTATTTTTCGATGAACGTCGCCCACGTTAGGCGCCTCTTGCGCCTGATTTTGTGGTGGTCGAATGTATGTCATGACTTGTGATGAAAAATATCGAGAGGCATTGGTTAAATCACCCCAAGCTTTTCGAGCCTCCCAGAATCGTTCGTAGGCGGAGTTATTTCGAAACCCTAAAAGAATGGCTACAGCGGTTCCAAGAAAACTGATAGCAGAAATCGGAAGCGTGTAGTCCTCAAAGGAAGGGTATAAATTGAGAACACAAATGGCGCTCCCGTAGACGATAAAAAATAGGATATACCATCCTTCAATTTTTAAAAACCATTTCAAACTATATGAGTGCCGGATTAACATCGTTTAATTTCTTGCATGTACCATTGTTGGAATTTACCCTGCTTACGGCGGCGTGTTTTATTTCTTTGAGATCTTCTTAATAAATCCTTGGTCAATATTTATTTTGGTTGCATTAGCTAAATGATTATAGAAAACACCCATACCTGACATAGCAATAATTTCCATAATTTCTTCATCATCAAACCCCAGCTCTCTTAAGGTCTGGAAATCCTGTTCACTTGATGAGTGAGAATCTTTTGCGAGCCTAACAGCAAAATCTATGGCGGCTTTGTCCTTAGGGTCAACCGTATCTGCTGTATAGTTTTTAATTAGGCTATCAATCTGTTCAGGCGTGACACCGATGCTTAGACAAAATGCGTGATGTGCAGCTTCACAGTAATGGCAGCCTTTTAATGATGAGATAGCAACAAAAATCATTTCTTTAAGTTGTCGTCCTACTCGACCACTTGTCAGTATATGGTTCATTACTGGCCAAATGCCTTTTAACGATTCAGGTGAAATAGCCCATACTTGAAAAAAATTTGGTGTGAATGGGGCGTTAAGCGCTTTTTTTATCTTGATAAAGGTTTCTTCAATTTCAGGAGATACAGAAGCATCATCAACAAGTTTACTAATAGTTTTCATTTTTATTTCCCTATTTAAGTCTTTATTAAAAAAGTTAAGTGCATTTATGATTTTCTTGCTTTAGTGGCCATTCCAATGGCCGCATGTATAAAACTCTAATCTAATTTAATCCTAATAATGTTGTGGCAAGTAGAAATAGAACGACGGTTAAAAAGTCAAGATAACCGAGCATACGAGGTGAAATTACTTTCATGTGAATTCTCCTAGATTAATTTGTGGTCACACCATAGTCACCATGTGCAGTAAATTAATACAGTTCTATCACTGCCGTCTGTTAGCTACAGAACATAAATGTTTCTAGCTATAATTGTCACTTTAAAGATTAATGAATGCAGCATCATTAATACAAATCTGTTCGCGCGTATAGTCAAGCATTCCGCGACTCCTAAAATCATTTAAGATTGTGCTTACCACCGAACGACTGGCGCCAACCAGATCCGCCACTTCTTGTTGGGTTAAATGAATTTCCAATGCATATCCATGCGTACACTTTATTCCAAATACTTCAGCTAATTCTAATAATGTTGCGATAACACGAATCTCAACTGGTTGAGTTATAACAGTTCGAAGCTTGCGTTCGACTTTATGCTTGCGAGCATTTATCTCCTCAAAAACATGCCATGCCAACTCTGTTTGATGAGACATTAATGCCTTGAAATCGTTTTTTGCTAACCGATAAAAATTAACTTCCTTCAAAGCTTGTACACTCTCTTCCACTTCTGGGCTGGCAGCATTATTCCAAAACCAACCAATGACGCTCCCTTTTCCAAGAATAGCAAGGGTAGTTTCAATTCCTTCTTCTGTAATATGGGAGAGCTTAACGATGCCACTTTTTATCCAAAAGACATCCGAACAACGATCACCTTGGCGATAAAGAAAAGCTTTATTCGAAACATTGATTTCTTTGATGGAGTGATAATCTTTTTGTAATTGTTTTAAATCACATTCGAAAAACGCATTAATTAAATTTGATTTAAGGTTGTTCTCTATTAATGGCATTTACAGTTCCATT
>JAJFJI010000048.1 GCA_021774205.1 Nitrosomonas sp. | reverse complement strand
TCACGAAGTCGACTTCAGCTATTTATCCCAGGAAGACTTACTCGATTCAGGCTGTTTTGATATGCAGCTAATCATGAATGTAGTGGAGAAAACCTTACTTGCTTTTGAGCAAGGTGCCATCATGTTTCCAGAAAAAATTGTACAGATTTTTGATCAGCGCACCCAGGAGCGGATCAATTGTCTGCCAGCGACTATGTTGGATGAAAAAATCTGTGGCGTGAAATGGGTGTCAGTTTTTCCCGAAAATCCACGCAAATACGATCTGCAAAACCTCTCGGCTATTTTTGTGCTATCAGAAATTGAGCACGGTTTTCCTGTCGCCGTTATGGATGGCACACTTGCTTCCAATATGCGGGTTGGTGCCGTCGGCGCTGTTGCCGCTAAATATCTTGCCAGAAAAAATGCACAAATGATCGGTTTTATTGGTGCTGGAGAGCAAGCAAAAATGCATCTGTTAGCAATGAAGGTGGCGCGGCCTAGCTTGAAGGTCTGTCGCGTTTCGGCGCTTAGTGCGACTGAAGAGCGGGAGTTTATTGATCAGCTTTCTCCAATCATTCCAGATATGGAGTTTGTGGCTGCCGGTGGTAACGCCAAATCGGCGATGGAAGATGCTGACATTCTGGTGACAGCGACTAGTGCTCAGGCGCCGCTACTAAAAGCGGAGTGGGTGAAACCCGGTGCTTTTTATAGCCACGTCGGTGGTTGGGAAGATGAGTATGCAGTAGTAACGCAAAGCGATAAGATCGTTTGCGACGATTGGAAAACAGTAATGCATAGGACTCAGACGTTAAGTCGAATGTATAAAGAAGGTTTACTTGGTGATCACGATCTCCATGCGGATTTGCATGAACTGGTTTCGAGTGACAAACCTGGCCGTGAGTCGGAAGAAGAGCGGATCTATTTTAATGCAGTAGGCCTATCCTATCTGGACGTCGCCATTGCGCTTACTATGTATCGGCGCGCAAAAGCAGCTGGTGTTGGTGTATCTCTTGAGCTACAACACCAGATGATATTTGAACATCCTAATATTGCTCGACAAGTCCGTTTTTAAATTTAGGTAAGTGGTTTATGTCTTCAATCTTTCGCCGTCTGGAAGAACCAGACATGCAATGGATCAATATTGATATCGAGGGTAAAACTGTGCGGGTTCCTGTTGGGGAGACAGTTGCTGCGGCCATACTTGCCTCGGGTCTTCATTCATGCCGTACTACTCCGCTCTCCGGCGAATCCCGTGCACCATTTTGCATGATGGGTGTCTGTTTTGAATGCCTAATGGAAATTGATGGGATACCCAACCGCCAGGCTTGCCAGGTTCAGGTAAAGGAAGGAATGCGAATTCGCCGCCAGATTGGCACTGGCGAGGAGTACCGCTAATGGAACACCATCAGCTGGCTATTATCGGCGGGGGCCCGGCCGGACTTGCCGCTGCTGCGGTTGCTGCAAATGCGGGATTGGAATGTGTGCTTATTGATGAGCAGGCCACTCCAGGTGGTCAGATCTATCGTGCTGTCAACACTATCCCGAAGCAGCGTGCCACACTGCTCGGCCCGGATTATCAATGTGGACAGAAGTTAATTGATCAATTCAATAAGAGTGGCGCCAGTTACCGACCGAGTACAACAATCTGGAATCTTAATTCCCAACGCGAGATTGGCATTTTACATAACGGTCAGGCAGCCCTACTTAGTGCTGATCGCGTAGTCATCGCGACTGGTGCAATGGAACGCCCCGTCCCTTTTCCTGGATGGACTCTGCCGGGCGTGATGACTGCTGGTGCAGGTCAGATCCTACTAAAATCCGCTGGTATTGTCCCAAACGACGGCGTAGTAATGGCTGGTTCTGGTCCTCTACTGTTACTCCTGGCCTGGCAATATATGCGGGCTGGTGTCAACATTCAGGCCATCCTTGATATGGCACCGCAGAACAACCTATGGCGAGCCATGCTTCATTTGCCACGCGCTCTGTTTGTTCATCACTACATACTAAAAGGACTCAAGTATCAGTTGCAACTGAGGCGAGCGGGCATTCCATTTTACAAGCGAATCACCGATCTTCATGCCATTGGTAACGATTCGTTAGCGGCGATAGAGTTTAGCGATAGTAAAGGTAAACAACGTATTGAAACCTCACTGTTAATGTGTCACTTTGGTGTGATTCCGGATAGCCACCTCAGTCGCTGCACTGGTTGCAAGCACCATTGGGACCCGGCCCAACTCTGTTGGCGTCCTGTTACTGATGAGTGGGGCAATAGCTCGCTGGATGGAATCGCAATCGTGGGTGATGGCTCCGGAATTGGTGGTGCTGTCGCGGCTCGACACGCTGGCCGTTTAGCTGGCTTAGAGAGTGTCCATACCTTGGGCCGAATGAGCACAAACGAACGAGACGAAGAAGCACGCGCGGATCAACGTTGGATGGCTGATGATCTAAACATTCGCCCTTTTCTAGAAGCATTATTTCGCCCATCACCTACGTTATTGGGTTCACCAAAGGATGAAACGCTAGTCTGTCGTTGCGAAGAAATCACTGCAGGAACTATCCGTCAGGCGCTACATGCGGGTCATCAGGATACCAACCAGATTAAATTTTTCACCCGTTGTGGTATGGGGCCCTGCCAAGGGCGTCAATGTGATAACGCAGTTAGCCAGCTTGTTGCTCATGAGCTTGGTGTTGAAATGGGCATCACCGAAGGTTATCGAATCCGCCCGCCAATCCGTCCTTTAACAATCGAACAACTCGCTACTCTGCAAGGAGTCGACGAAGATAAATGAAAACTGACGCGATTATTATTGGGGGGGGACTTATGGGACTCTCGACTGCTTTACACCTTGGTTTACGTGGAGTAAAAGCGCTGGTATTGGAGAAAGATAGCCCTGGTCGTCATGCCTCTGGCGTTAATGCTGGCGGGCTACGCCAACTCAATCGTCATATCGCTGAAATCCCGCTTACAGTTGCCGCTGCCGAGATCTGGAAAAATATTCGTAACCTATTAGATAGCGATTGCGATGTGGAACTCAATGGTCAAGTGCGGGTCGCTGAAACTGAAGCGCAACTTCGCTCGTTACAAACACGTGTCGATGAATTGCAAGCCCTCGGTTTTTATCATGAGCGCATTATTGATAAAAATGAACTTTATCGTTTAGTGCCGCAGCTTATTAATGGTTGTGTTGGGGCGCTCTATAATCCAGCAGATGGTTCTGCCCGTCCGTTTCATGCGACTACTGCCTTTCGACGCAAAGCAATTAGCCTTGGCACGCAGATTAAAAATGGTGTCAATGTGCGTGGCATTGAGCAGATTCAAAATAGTTGGAGAGTAGAAACTAACCAAGGATCGTTCAGTGCACCGTACCTGGTCAACTGTGCTGGTGCCTGGGCCAACCAAATCGCCGCCACGTTTAATGAAGCAGTACCGCTCACTCCCAAAGCACCGATGCTTATGGTTACCGAACGGCTGCCTCCGTTTCTTAAACCAGTCGTCGGTGCGGTTGGCCACAAACTTTCGTTTAAACAGACGCAGAACGGTACCGTGATCATCGGTGGCGCTCATTTAGCGCACTTGGATCTAGAACAGCAACGGACTGAAATTGATTTTGCCGAACTCAAGACCAGCGCCAAGACTGTCACCATGCTATTCCCCCACATGGCTTCTGTGAGAATCGTCCGTGCTTGGGCGGGAATAGAGGCATTTATGCCCGACAATATACCCGTTATTAGCCCCAGCGCTAAGGCCGATGGCGTATTCCACGCATTTGGTTTTTCCGCCCATGGATTTCAACTGTCGCCCATTGTTGGCCATATCATGGCGGGATTGATTCTTGATGGAAAAACAGACCTGCCAATTGAACCGTTCGATATACGACGTTTTCAGATGCGCGAGGAGCATAGAGAATAAAATGATAGCTCAACTAATCAAAAGAGTGCAAATTAAACAGTTAACGAAATTCTAGGGTTGGGTTTTTATTTAAAATCTATGCGGTATTGTTTTTATCTGTGACAAGTTTAAAGCTGCACATAAAGACAAGATCGTGTCGCGAAATTCGGGGTTTTTTTAAAAAATTACGCTTCGCTATCCCTTGACGATATTGCGCAGTCGAACAGCACAGTGGAACGGTACCAATCAGACGAAAAACCGTTTATATTGATCTTCCTGAGATCAAGAGAGCCAAGCCGCTAAAGCAAGAATTCTATAAAATAGCCCTGTGTCCTATTCGGAAACCAACGCTGTACCAACAGCTTAATTGTCTTAATAGTGTCCACTCGTCTCGGTGCAGCCTTTTCAATGTGCCACACAATCTAAATCTGAACGCGCAGCCAGTCATCCTTGGATACAAAAAAATGGAACAGTCGCAAATCGGTGTTTGCTGTTGTCGACCCTCTTCTTGCCACCGATCTCACCGATGCGTTGAAGCGGCACGTGAATTTCTTTCTCCAGACGATACTTGCCAATATCCATCGGCAGCAAAAATCCCTCTCATAAAAATCTCTTTGGGCATAACCGGACTCAGTCTATCCATAATAATTTCCCTTAATGATAGGATTGAACCTGAATTAATCGACACATCCCCGTATTTGATCAACAATATGATCCACTGCGATAGCCTGGTCGGTATCGACTTTAATCACAAATGGTTGTTCCGCATTTGAGAATGGTTCAGCGGTTGCAAGCTGATG
>JAJFJI010000047.1 GCA_021774205.1 Nitrosomonas sp. | reverse complement strand
CTCAAAAGTTAATTCTGATGGCAAAATCATCTTTCTGGATTGGTTCTCTTCATATTCTTGATACTGCCAAATTAAAATACCCCCAATAGCACAAGTCAAAACCAAAATTCCTGCAAATTTTCTAAATCCTGCTGATAACGCAAGCAGGATCAATATGGCGATGACTACGAGCCACTTCATGAATTGTTCCTTATAAATTACAACGAAGATGAAGACAAGCCTTCTTTAAGCAAGCTATTTTAGTAGTTTTAGAAAACTTCAGGATCAGGTCTCAGGGTCGCAAATTCAGAATATAGTGATTCTTATTTCTCAACCCTGGCAGCTCTATACAAACAGTTATTGACAGAAATCAAATTCAAATCAAACGCCAAGTATTAGAACGTAACAAATCTGACGATTCTTTCAGGTGTCAGCGAGCAATGGCGAAAGCAATATTACTAGCTAGTGATAACACCTATTAATATGCCGGCCCCAAGTTCGAGTCCTGCCCTTGGGAGAATTTTAAAATCATAGCGTTAGCACGCAAGCGATTCTCTGCACTCACTGCATTTATACCCTGAGCCTATGCAGCGTTATTTGTTAATTAATCATCTGCGCCACCAAAAGTCACACTCAAATTTCTGACGCGCCCGGTTGATAATGTTCTGCACGGCATGCGGCATCTCCAGCACCTGCCAGTGCAATTTATATTTTCTTAACTATTTCTTCGTCAGCAACAACATTGCGCAGGTAAAAGAAACCAGAAGACCTAATAATGCGGGCGCTAATACTACCCCATTACCTGTCACCATAAAAAATACGCAAAGAATCAAGGAAAATAATAGAGAAACAATCGTGATAGTTTTTTTCATATCAAAGCATCCTTTTGGGAAATTAATTAGAGACTACTACAACCAACCTGATCAATATAAGTCTAATCAATTTTACCTCCAATCCATAATGAATCTTCTCCAACACGAAAATATCTTCCCTTTATTCTGGCTTTGGCGTAATAAATATAACACAAGCCCAGAAAGAATCGCTGTGGAAATTGACGACTACAAACCAAAGATTTGCCAACACAGATTGGAATCTATCAATTGATAGATAAATCAGTAATTCAGGCAATCTTTTCGATTTCTTACTTACTATTTGCTTCTCTTAGATGTGTAATCTGGCATTTTATCTGTCTGTCACCAATTGCATTTATGCGGCGATAATGTGAAAATCCAACTGCAGATTGGCTCCTTGGAATTTGGAATTTATAATTGACAAAACACACTTCAATAATAGATTGATCGTTGGATATGGAGAGCTGGGTGGTCAACAGAATACCTTTTTCACCCAGGTCAGATATTATATGCCACCCCTAACGCTATATTTATGGCAATATACCGAACCGAGAACCTGCGCAACGCTGTTGGCTGGATCGGGACTGCTGACCTTTACCGAACACCATTGAGAGACCAGCGCACAACCTAATTAACTGCGTTACAGGCAACCCCGTCTTGATGACAGGGGCGGAAAAATACACTATGAAAATACTACTATTAACTATAACGCTGATTCTCATAAGTACCAACACGATGGCTGAATGGACTGAGATGTTTGAGAATGATGATAAAGATGGTTACACAACTTACGCTGACTTGACTTCCATTCGGAAGGCGGGCGATAGGGTTAAGATGTGGACTTTGATAGACTATAAAACTGAGCAGAAAGCATCCGGCGTTATCTTTTTATCAAAAACAATTCGCCGTGATTACGATTGCATGGGAGAACACACCAGAATCCTTGCATTCAAGTTATTTAGTTGGAACATGGAGCAGGGAAAGCGAATGCGCTCATACAACCAACCTCAGAAATGGGAAGAATTACAACCGGAAAACAAAGATGAAATCGGATGGAACATAGCTTGCGGTAATTAGGTGTACTGGCTCAAACCTAATTTGACCCACCTTAACTTTTTGTATTCTTAACGTGGCCTCAGATGATTTCGCCATTTACATAGAACCATTGCCCCGCTTCGCGCACGAAACGGCTAATTTCATGCAAACGATGCGCGCGACCATTTACCTTGTAACGCGCCACAAATTCTACCACCGCGTGATCAGAATCTAGCTGTTCATGACGTCTCACTTCCAGACCCAACCATTTACTGCGTGGTCCATTTGCCAGTTCAAGTAAAGCCGGGCGTGTGCTATGACACCAGGTCGCTAATAGATAATCTGCACGGCCAAGTGTATACGCAGTATAACGGGCGCGCATCAATGCTTCTGCAGTGGGGATAGCTGCACCACCGTCCAGATAACGGCCGCAGCAGTCGGCATATCTTATACTGCAATTACTGCACGGGCAGTCTTTTGTTTTTATTTCCATATGAACTTTAAAGACCTGGCCGAGTTTTTAATTGAAAAATTACCCACGCTTGGAAGGCCAAATGAGAAAGTGTAATCACAAAAACGTTGGCTCGCAAGGATGCATGCGTTAAGGAGATGGAAATTACCAGCTTGCCCGAGATTAAATCGGGCATCGCTTTAGCGCCCGAAATATTACTTGAGTAGAAGAGAATAAAAATGTATTTTTACGATACTCAAACAAACGCAGCATCTGCATTGCTTCTCAGATATTATGAATTCATGCGCAGCAGATTCAAATTTTAAACAAATAAATGAATTGAATACATGCCATGTCCTCAGAAGATGAAATAAAAGCCACGCCTACAGAAACATTAGCAGCATCTTCAACCAAATCTAGAGAAGATTCGGAAACGAATGCTGCATTAATTTCATCACAAGACATAATTCTTGGGATGAAAACCATTCTAGATAAAGTCGGCACCTACATTTTCATAAAGGATACGGCGGGACGATACACTTATGTAAACCAGAGTGTCCAAGACCTTTTCGATGCATCATATGAGGACATTATCGGCCAGGATGACAGTCATTTTTTTGATTTAAACCGATCCGAAGAATTAATGCGCAATGATCGCTGCGTTATCGAGCAGGGAAAAACAATTGAAAGGGAAGAAAGGACTATTGTTAAATCTACTGGCGAGGAGCGGATTTATTGGACAGCCAAGAAGCCTGTGCGCAATGATCAAGGTGAGATTATTGGTATGTGCGGAATTTCCACTGACATAACCGAACGCAAACAAGCAGATATCGCCCTTTACAAGCTCAATAACCGACTAGATTTTCTTCTCTCCACCTCACCTGCTATCATTTATACCTGCAAGGCCGTGCCGCCCTATGCAGCTACGTTTATCAGCGCCAATATCACCAGAGTTCTTGGCTATACGGTGAAGGAATTTCTCGACACGCCAAACTTCTGGGTCGATCACATTCACCCGGAAGACCGCGATCTAGTGCTTGCAGATCTGCCCCGCTTATTTGCTCACGGCAAACATCTACATGAATATCGGTTTCAACACCGAGA
>JAJFJI010000046.1 GCA_021774205.1 Nitrosomonas sp. | reverse complement strand
TTCTAGGTGAAGTTGGTGGGTTACTCCCTTCCCCAGAATGGAAAATGAAACGTCACAATCAGAAATGGTATAAAGGGGACACCATTTCCGTCGGTATTGGCCAAGGCTACAATCTAACGACGCCGTTACAACTTACTTTTGCCACCGCAATACTTGCCAGCAAAGGCGAAGCCTTTCGCCCCCATTTTGTAAAACAAATCCAAAATAATCAGCTGGGTAAGATTGAAAAAATAGCGGCACATTCGTTATATAAACTCGATATAAAGCCAAAAAATATGGAATTGGTACGAAACGCATTGGTTGATGTAACACAACCCGGTGGCACAGCGGCGCGTGCGGGCGCCGATGCGGCTTATACCTTTGCCGGAAAAACCGGCACTTCCCAGGTAATTGGCATTAAGCAGGGAGAAAGATACGATGAAAATAAGATAAGTGAATACCATCGCGATCACGCATTATTCATTGCGTATGCACCGGCCGAAAAGCCAACCATAGCATTATCAGTCCTGGTAGAAAATGGCGGCCCAGGTGGCGCGACAGCCGCCCCAATCGCACGCAAAGTACTGGACTATTATCTGCTGGGAAAAGAATTTGATACCACAAGCGAAGAAACTACCGAGGGCCACACAGACGTCGCGCATGAACATGACCACTAACGAAAGACGGCCAAAGGGAAAGTGCAATACACTGAATTCACAGAGAGATATTAATGATTAAATTCAGCAAACTTTGGCACTATTTAACGCGCTATATCGATGGTTTTCTTTTAGGTGGCGTTCTACTATTAATGCTGGTTGGACTGACTGTATTGTACAGCGCAACCGGCGCAAATATAAACCGGGTTAGCAATCAAGCGGTCAACATGCTTGTCGCGTTTGCTATTATGTGGCTAGTTGCCAATATTCCATTACAGCATATTCGGCGTCTTGCTTTACCAATGTACCTACTGGGTATTGTTTTATTGGTCGGTGTCGCATTATTTGGAGAAATCCATAACGGCGCAAGACGCTGGCTTAATATTGGCATCACCAGCATCCAACCTTCCGAACTAATGAAGCTTGCTGTGCCACTTATCATGGCATGGTATTTTGATAAATATGAAATTACCTTGCGGCTCAGGGATTATGTTGGCGCGACACTGCTACTATTGTTGCCGGTCATATTAATCTTGCGACAGCCTGATTTAGGCACGGCATTATTAATAGCAAGCAGTGGTTTTTACGTATTATATTTGGCAGGGCTATCCTGGCGGATTATCGCCGGATTATGTGTTGCCGGTTTAGGCAGCATCCCATTGTTATGGACATTCATGCACGATTATCAACGCCAACGCGTGATGACATTGTTTGATCCAACACAAGATGCACTCGGCACTGGCTATCATACCATCCAATCTACAATTGCCATAGGTTCAGGCGGCATTGTCGGCAAAGGTTGGCAAAAAGGCACGCAAACGCAGCTTGATTTCTTGCCAGAACAAAGCACTGATTTTATTTTTGCAGTTTTTTCTGAGGAATTTGGACTTATCGGCAATATGTTGCTTTTAATGCTATATCTTGTCATCATAGCACGCTGTATCGTTATTACTGCAAATGCCTCTACTCAATTTACTCGACTTATAGCAGGTTCGATCACATTAACATTTTTTACCTATATTTTTGTCAATATGGGTATGGTTAGCGGAATTCTGCCAGTTGTTGGCGTACCACTACCGCTCATCAGCTACGGTGGAACTTCAATAGTGACAATGCTGCTTGGTTTTGGTATTTTAATGAGCATTCACAAACACCCCAAACTGGTGAAGACATGAAAAAAAACCAATTATGGATTACTGCCTTGACGCCCATGACAAAAATCATGGCAGCAGTCATTCTCATATCACTCTCGGGCTGCAGCAGCGCATCAAAATACAATATATCTGAGGAAAATTCATCGACGGCAGCGTCATCCCCCAGCAATAACAAGGGTGGTTATTATCTGGATGACGGTCCTGGTAACAATCCGCCTACCAATCTTGATTCTATACCTGACGCTACTCCAAAAATCGAGCCGCTGCGCAAAGCAAATATGCGGCCCTATGTCGCCCTTGGTAATACTTATCGACCACTTACCAAACTTAGCGCATACAAGAAACGTGGCATCGCTACCTGGTATGGCCGCCGTTATCACGGAAATAAAACTGCGATCGGCGAAATTTACGATATGTACGCGATGACCGCTGCACATCCCACATTGCCACTACCTAGTTATGCACGTGTAACAAACGTAAAAAACGGAAAGTCCATCGTGGTACGAATTAATGATCGCGGCCCATTTCTTTCCGACCGAATAATTGATCTTTCCTACACTGCCGCTCACAAGCTTGACATCATTGCAGAAGGAAGTGCCAAGGTGGAAGTTGAAAGTATTATTCCCGGCGCGTCCAAACCCATCGCAAAATCTACGCAAGAACCAGCGGCATTTCAATCACCAACCGCGGCTACCAATGCTGAAACAATTTACTTGCAATTAGGCGCATTTGGCACTGCCGATAATGCGAGCAATTTTCTTTCAAATATGCAAGCAGAACTTCCCTGGCTGGTTGAAACACTTGGAATTTTAGAAAAAGATGGTCTTTTCAGAATCAATGCGGGTCCTTTTTCCAACCTGTTGCTGGCAAAACATACGGCTAACGAGATTGCGCAACGACTTGCCATTAAACCCATGCTGTTAATCGAGTAAACAAGAAATTTTTCTATCGCTTAATCTCTAGAAATTTTCTCGAATAACACCAGGAATTTAATCAAAAAAAAGCCCTACTGCTCGCAGTAGGGCAAAGGGCCTCGTCATGAACTCACTCACTACTATTCCAACATGTCACAAATTAAACTATTTCCACCTCATGTATTTCAGGCAACTTGTTAATGTGCCTATAAAGGCACAAGTCATTAATAACTAATATAATACATTTACAAATTATCAAAAAAAGAAACAACGCCGGATTTCGGCCCTATTTCTCACCCTTTATAGCGAATGAATGAATTGACCACCTACAATAGCGTTTCAACTGAACCACTCAAAACAATCGAAATTGATGGTGCTCACATTACTATTCTTGGAACCGCCCATGTCTCTAAGGCCAGCGCAGAAATGGTTCAAGAATTAATTGCCACTGGAAAATTCGATGCGATTGCTGTTGAGCTCTGTCCGAGCCGTCATAAGGCAATTGTTAACCCAGAATTAATTGCCCAGATGGATTTATTCCAGGTAATTAAACGTGGCCAGGCAAGTATGGTCGCAGCAAGTCTAGCACTTGGCGCTTTCCAGCAACGCATGGCCGAACAACTGGGAATTGAACCAGGGGCTGAAATGCGCGTTGCGATTAAGGATGCAACAGAGGCAGGATTGCCTGTTTTATTAATCGACAGGGAAATAGGCATAACCCTTAAACGTATTTATCGCAATGTTCCGTGGTGGAAACGTTTCGGCATCTTTGGCGGATTGCTCGCCAGCATTATCAGCCAGGAAAAGGTCAGTGCCGCCGAGATTGAAAGGCTAAAAGAAGGTGATGTACTCGAAAGCACCTTTTCGCAATTTTCTGAAGATGAGAAAGATTTGTTCAAGCCGCTTATTAGTGAACGGGATGAATATATGTCCGCTCATTTATTAAAAGAAAGTAAAGAAAATAATTATCAGCATATTCTTGCCATTATTGGCGCCGGCCATCTGAAGGGTATAACGCAGCTGCTTGAAACAAAGACAATAAAAAATCCTAATGAAACTATCTCGCAGCTCGACATCATCCCGGACTCTTCAAACTGGCTTAAGTATTTCCCGTGGGTGATTGTCGCACTCATTCTAACCGGTTTTGTTATCGGTTTTATGCGCAGCACTGAGATTGGCAAAGCAATGCTCTTTGATTGGGTACTGATTAATGGAGGCCTTTCCGCATTGGGCGCAGCAATTGCTTTTGCTCACCCCCTGACTATCATAACGGCATTCCTTGCCGCACCCCTGACATCGTTAAACCCAACAATCGGCGCCGGAATGGTCGTCGCAGCGGTAGAAACTTTTTTACGCAAGCCCAAAGTCAGTGATTTTAACCAACTGAGAAGTGACGTAACCCATTTAAAAGGCTGGTGGCACAATCAGGTTACAAGAATATTACTGATCTTTCTATTATCCACACTCGGCTCCGCTGTTGGCACCTATATTGCCGGCTTCAGAATCTATGATCGATTAAGCGGCGGCTAAAAAACCATGTTTGGTTTTTTTGAACGCCGGGTAAATCCTTTCCCTCCCGAGCATCCAGCTGAACCACCAAACACCCTATATCAATTTTGTCGTCACTATACGCGAGGCATTGAGCCCTATCTAGTGTTAATGGCGATATTGACAACCTGCCTGGCCATCAGTGAAGCATTGCTATATGCCATTCTGGGGCAAATGGTTGACTGGCTGGTTGAAAATGACCCGCAAAATTTCCTGCAGAAAGAATGGCGGACTTTACTTGCTATGACGCTGTTTGTCCTGGTGCTAATACCAATTCTAGTAATATTGCATGCGCTGACAGTCAACCAGACATTGATGGGAAATTTTCCGATGAAAATTCGCTGGTCAGCGCATCGGTACCTTCTAAGTCAGAGTTATGCATTTTTTCAGCATGAATTCAGCGGCCGGATCGCCACCAAGGTCATGCAAACGGCACTGGCAGTTCGTGATACCGTGATGAAATTACTTGACGTTATGCTTTTCGTGACTGTCTATCTCATTACAACCCTGTTACTCGTTGCTAGCGCTGACCCTCGTTTGTGTTTACCCTTGCTTGCATGGCTTGTCATATATATTGGCATACTCTATTTCTTTGTTCCAAAACTAAGAAACATCTCAACCATACAAGCAGATGCCCGCTCATTGATGACTGGCCGCATTGTCGACAGTTACACCAATATCATGACACTGAAGCTTTTTTCTCACACACAACGCGAATCTGACTATGTAAAAGAGGCCATGCATGAATTCTTGACAACGGTACATCCACAAATGCGCTTGGTGACATGGCTTAGTATCAGCGTCTGGTCCATCAATATGCTACTGGTATTTGTAACCGGCGCACTTGGTATTTATTTATGGCTTGAAAACACTATCAGCCCCGGCGCCATAGCAATCGTTTTCGGCCTGGCGATACGTCTGACTGGGATGTCACATTGGATAATGTGGGAAGTCAGCAATCTTTTTGAAAATATCGGCACTGTGAACGATGGCATTAATACTCTATCAAAATCACAAAGCGTCGTTGATACCCCACATGCTAAGGACTTGACGGTTAGCCATGGCACAATAAATTTCAGTCATGTCGGCTTCTCTTATAATAAAACCAGCGATAAAAATTTCCCCGATATTTTTTGCGACCTCAATCTGAAAATAGCAGCAGGAGAAAAAGTCGGAATCGTCGGACGTTCCGGCGCAGGAAAATCAACATTTGTTAGCCTTTTATTACGATTTTTTGATGTTCAACAAGGAACTATCAGTATTGATGGACAAGATATTCGCCAGATCAAGCAAGATAGTTTGCGTGCTAACATCGCGATGGTGTCCCAAGATACTTCATTATTACATCGTTCAGTACGTGACAATATTTTATTTGGAAAACCGGATGCGACAGAAGCACAGATGATCGAAGCCGCTAAACGAGCTCAAGCGCATCACTTTATTCAGACACTCATCGACATCAAAGGTCGCAAAGGTTACGATGCCCATGTTGGTGAACGGGGTGTAACACTCTCAGGCGGTCAGCGTCAACGCGTTGCAATTGCGCGCGTCCTCCTGAAAAATGCCCCAATACTGGTATTAGACGAAGCAACGGCTGCATTGGATTCAGAAGTAGAAAACAGTATCCAGCAAAGCCTGTACCAACTTATGACAGGCAAAACTGTTATCGCCATTGCCCACCGATTATCAACTATTGCCGCCATGGATCGTCTTGTCGTATTCGACAACGGTAAAATCGTTGAACAAGGTAGCCACGCTAAATTAATCGCGAACAATCAGCTCTATGCTCAACTATGGAATCATCAGTCTGGTGGATTCCTAGGCTTATTGCAAAGCGATCCAAATGTTTCATAAATCTTATTGATAGTCACTATTCAGCCTGGACTTCACAACCAGACTGCCAAAAACGTCATATCGCATTTATTAATACTGAATTACAATAAGTTAACTGGCAAGATACGGTTACACCCTGCCCGTTTGGGCTTTGTATTTTGTGGGGTTTGACCTGACGCAAATGATGCATCGCCCTGTCAATTATATGAGCGCAAAATTTAATTTTTTCAACAGAATCCATTAATCTGGCCTTGCCTAATGGGTACATAGCATTTTA
Organism: Nitrosomonas sp.; assembly: GCA_021774205.1. Taxonomy (GTDB): domain Bacteria; phylum Pseudomonadota; class Gammaproteobacteria; order Burkholderiales; family Nitrosomonadaceae; genus Nitrosomonas. The sequence continues at coordinate 3,440 of JAJFJI010000046.1, read as the reverse complement.
TATGAATATAATCCTGCCGACCGAGATTGACATTTACACCCGCTTGGCATAGAATTCCCGGCTCTTTTAACCCACGACGCAGGACATGATTTTGTGAAAACTTTTTCAGCAAAACCACATGAAGTAACCCATGACTGGGTTGTCATTGATGCAACCGATAAAGTACTGGGGAGACTTGCGTCAGTGATAGCACATCATCTGCGCGGGAAGCACAAGCCCATCTACACACCCCATGTCGATACGGGTGATTATATTGTTGTCGTCAACGTTGATAAAATCCGCGTGACAGGTAACAAAACCGAAGACAAAATATATTACCGCCATACGGGCTATCCGGGTGGCTTATATGAAACAAACTTTAAGACAATGCATTCCCGTTTTCCTGATCGCCCGCTAAAAAAAGCGGTTAAAGGAATGTTGCCAAAAGGACCACTTGGTTACGCCATGCTAAAAAAACTCAAAGTTTATGCTGGAGAATCACATCCTCACAGCGCACAACAACCCCAACCACTCGAGGTTAAAGCTTAACTTATGAGCATAAATTACAATTACGGCACAGGAAGACGCAAAAGTGCGGTTGCGCGTGTGTATATCAAGCCCGGCAATGGTTCAATAACCATTAATAACAAACCTATTGACGATTTTTTTTCGCGCGAAACTGGCCGAATGATTGTACGCCAGCCACTAGAATTAACTGAAAATCTAACAACATTCGATATTTTGGTAAATCTAAATGGTGGCGGCGAATCGGGACAAGCGGGTGCAGTGCGTCACGGCATCACTCGCGCACTCATTGACTATGACGCTGAACTTAAACCAGTCTTAAGCAAGGCTGGTTTAGTAACCCGTGATGCGCGTGAAGTAGAACGAAAGAAAGTAGGTCTACGAAAAGCACGCCGACGCAAACAGTTTTCTAAACGGTAAATTATCTTCATATCAAAAAAGCCGCCATCTGGGCGGCTTTTTTGTTTGTATTTTCAAATTTTTTTGAAACAAATTTCACCGCCTGAAATAAAGGATAAAATTAGTATTATTTTCCGGGCAAAACAATAATCTAATAGGTAAGCTACAAAGAAAAGGAGTCACCATGATTAATGTGGGCATTGTGGGTGGAACGGGTTACACAGGCGTAGAGTTGCTGCGCATTCTATCGCAGCATCCTGAAGTAAACATTCAGGCAATTACATCACGTAATGAGGTCGGAACGAAGGTTACTGAATTGTTTACTAGTTTACGAGGACAGATCAACCTTAAATTTTGCGATCCGACTGAAGCCAATCTCGATCAATGCGATCTTGTTTTTTTTGCCACCCCTAACGGCATTGCCATGCAACAAGCTAAAGCACTCCTGAATGCTGGAACCAGAGTAATCGATCTGGCCGCTGATTTCCGAATTAAAGATGTATCAGAATGGGAAAAATGGTACGGTATGTCTCATGCCAGTCCGGAACTGATTGCCGAAGCAGTTTATGGCCTACCGGAAATCAATCGTGATAAAGTAATCAATGCCCGGCTAGTTGCCAATCCAGGTTGTTACCCAACTGCGGTGCAACTGGGATTTCTGCCATTAATTGAAGCAGGTATTGTGGACGAAAATCACCTTATCGCCGATGTAAAATCTGGCGTTTCTGGCGCCGGAAGAAAAGCCGATGTTCATATATTACATGCCGAAGCATCCGACAACTTCAAAGCCTATGGTGTACCTGGTCATCGACATCTGCCTGAAATCAAACAGGGCCTAGCCAACATCGCAGGGAAATCTATTGGCCTTACATTTGTTCCGCATTTAACCCCGATGATCCGAGGCATTCATGCAACACTGTACGCAAGACTTTCAGCGAATACTGATTTACAAACGCTATATGAGCAACGATATATTAATGAACCCTTTGTTGATATATTACCCGCTGGCAAGCATCCCGAGACACGTTCAGTACGTGGCTCCAATATTTGTCGCATTGCCGTTCATCGCCCCCAGAATAGTGATACCGTCGTGGTTTTATCTGTTACCGACAATCTGGTCAAAGGCGCTGCAGGCCAGGCTGTGCAAAATATGAACCTTATGTTTGGTTTTCAAGAAACACTTGGCATCCAGCATATTCCATTACTACCATAAACCATGAAAAATAAACCCGGGATTCTAGCCCAACGCGTTGTAGTACGCCCCCATGTACCATGGCACTTTCGTCTACTAATCGCTGCCATTTCTATTTTGTTACTATTGGGGCTGTCCTGGTTTATGTACAATGCAGGAAGCAAATCCACAATACTTGGCGAAGAAATTTTATTTGATGCAGAATCATACCAATCGTATGATTCAAGCACCTGTTTAAAGAAAGGGAAAAAAGAACTCTGCACACAAAAGGCAGGACTTGTCCGTCAACTGCAAATGAATAGTACCCTGCATGAGAATCTTGCCGAACAAGTCAAGGCACTTGGCGAAGAAAACGATCAACTAAAAGAAGAGTTAGTATTCTTCCAGCATCTGATGTCGAATACTGACAACACTAAACCTGGCGTGTCGATTCGTCGTTTTGATTTAAAGCAGGGAAAATCCCCTGGAGAATACAACTACACCCTATTACTAGCACAGGGCGGACAACGACCTAAAGATTTTGAAGGAAACTTGAAATTTCTAGTTACTTTACGGCAAAATGAGGATAAAAAAACGGTGCCGCTTATCAGCAGAAACGCCACCGAATCATTTTCTGTTAATTTCAAGTTCTACCAGCGCGTTGAAGAAAGTTTTCAAGTACCAGAGAATGCAATTGTAGAGAATTTACAAGTTCAATTATTTGAGAAAGATAAGACCAAAGCGAAATTAACACAGACTGTTGAACCGTCATCGTGAAGGATACAGCCCATGTTTGGAATAAAAAAGAAAAGAAAGCTTCACAGCCATATTGATTCACTGATTGGCCCAAATACGCAAATTGAAGGCAATATAAACTTCAGTGGTGGTTTGCGCGTCGATGGTCATATTCGTGGGAATATCATCGCGACAAGCGATACACACAGTACGTTGGTTTTGAGTGAACAGGGAAATATCGAAGGAAAAATTCAAGTTTCCAACGTCGTTATCAACGGGACAGTATCCGGCCCAATCTATGCAGATGAATACCTGGAACTACAAGCAAAAGCAAAAGTTTTCGGCGATGTTTACTATGGATCAATGGAAATTCAGTTAGGTGCCTCCGTCGAAGGAAAAATGATTCGAATGGACAGCCTCCCATCTGAAAAACTCGTTACACTGATTCCTGCAGCGCCAGATTGAAATAAATATTTTGTTTTATGAACATCATTAGTGAGGAAAAAATGAGTATCGTCAGCTCAGCAGAACCAAGCAACGAAATAAACACACCCATGCAATTTACCGACAATGCGGCAACCAAGGTCAAACAATTGATTGAAGAGGAAGGAAATGACGACCTCAACCTAAG
>JAJFJI010000045.1 GCA_021774205.1 Nitrosomonas sp. | reverse complement strand
CATTCCTTCCATGCCAAAAGTACGCGACTCATCTGCGACAATTGGTACGATATGTTTACCAATTACTTTATCCTTGACCAGAATATTAAGGATACGTACAAAGGCCATAGTGGTAGAAGATGTGTGCCCTTCCCCACTGGCTTTCAACAACGCCTCAAAATCAGACAATTTCGGCACCTGTAAAACTTCCGCCTTCTGCCTGCGACGATGCAGGAATCCTCCCAGCGCCTGACGTTTAGCATGCATATAGGCGTATTCTGGCGAGTCTTTATCCAGTGTAAGATAGGGCACATCGTCAATTTTATCATCCGGAACTGGCAAACCGAACCGATCACGAAAAGCCTTTAATGACGTTGTACCCATTTTTTTCTGTTGGTGGGTAATATTCTGTGCTTCCCCGGATTCCCCCATACCATAGCCTTTAATTGTCTTGGCCAATATCACGGTAGGTTGTCCTTTGTGTTGAATTGCTTCCGCATAAGCCGCATAAACCTTATACGGATCATGGCCACCACGATTCAGTCGCCAGATATCGTCGTCTGACATATTGGCGACCATTTCCAGTAATTCTGGATACTTCCCAAAAAAATGTTTGCGCACATAAGCACCGTCCCTGGCTTTGATAGTTTGGTATTCGCCATCGACACACTCCATCATGCGACGCTGTAACAGGCCCTTGGTATCCTTAGCTAATAATGGATCCCAGTAAGATCCCCAAATTACTTTAATAACATTCCAGCCAGAACCCCGGAAATCTCTTTCTAATTCCTGAATAATCTTACCATTGCCACGTACAGGTCCATCAAGGCGCTGAAGATTGCAATTTATTACAAAAATTAAATTATCCAGATTCTCCCGCGAGGCCAGCGAAACTGCACCCAGTGACTCGGGCTCATCCATTTCGCCATCACCCATAAAGGCCCAGACTTTTCGTCCCTCAGTATTTGCCATACCACGGCTATCAAGATACTTCATAAAGCGCGCCTGATAAATAGCCATTAATGGTCCGAGCCCCATAGATACTGTCGGAAACTGCCAAAAGCCGGGCATCAACCATGGATGAGGATAAGATGATAAGCCGTTGCCACCTACTTCCTGGCGAAAATTATTGAGTTGTTCCTCGGTCAGTTCGCCAAATAAATAAGCATAAGCATAAATTCCGGGTGCGGAATGTCCCTGGGTATAGATCAGGTCGCCATCATGATTTTCATCAGGCGCGTGCCAAAAATGATTGTAACCAACATCATAAAGTGTCGCAGCGGATGCAAAGGTTGCGATATGGCCACCAACATTTGTATCTCTGTTAGCGCGTAATACCATTGCCATAGCATTCCAACGTACATAGGAACGAATACGTTGCTCTATCTTATGATCACCTGGTGATCGTTGTTCCTTGCCAGTTGGAATCGTATTGATATAGGCCGTATTCGCGCTATACGGAAGATATGCGCCGGAACGACGTGCTTTCTCCACCAGCTTTTCCAACAAAAAATGCGCGCGCTCAGCACCCTCGTTTTCCAATACGGATTCCAGTGCTTCAAGCCAGTCCTGCGTTTCTTGCGGATCAATATCGGGTATCGGTTCCATAGCCTATACTAGAAAAATTATTATTAAGTTAACATCCAATTATTTAGTAACATCATGCGCACGTTCAGCCGCCTCAATAGTATTACAAAGCAACATGGTTATCGTCATTGGACCAACACCGCCAGGAACTGGCGTAATGAAACCAGCCTTTTCTTTAACTGACTCAAAGTCTACATCACCAACAAGTTTCCCATCCGGCAAACGATTTATTCCAACATCAACCACGGTAGCACCGGGTTTTACCATTCCCACACTAATCATCCGTGGTATTCCGGTAGCAACGACCAGAATATCCGCGCTTTTCGTATGCGTAGCCAGATCTCGGGTTTTAGATGAACAAATAGTAACTGTTGCGCCCTTGGCCAAAAGCATCAATGCCATTGGCTTGCCAACAATATTGCTGCGCCCTACCATGACTGCATGCTTACCCTCTATCGGAATATGATTTTTATTAAGCATAATCATTACACCATATGGCGTACAGGGCGAAAATACAGTATTCCCCGTTACCAACGCGCCTACATTACAAAGATGAAAACCATCCACATCTTTTTCAACGGCAATGGATGTCATGACCCGGTTTGCTTCAAAATGTTGGGGTAATGGCAATTGCACCAAAATTCCATGAATTAATGGGCTCTCATTCAATTCCCGAATACAACGCTGCACCTCATCCTGTTCTGCATCCTTCGGGAAATTATGCACTTCCGAGTGAATCCCAACCTCACTACACGCCTTGACCTTATTGCGCACATAGATCGTTGAGGCAGGATCGTCACCAACAATAATTACAGCCAGACCAGGCTTTATACCGCATTTTTCGAGGCTTTCGGTGCGCGTTCTTAGTTCAGCACGAACTTCTCTTGCTATCGCATTACCATCTATGATGTTAGCGCCCATTATTTCCGAGGTTAGTTATCTATTTAAGGAGTAAACATGGTTAAGGTTAAGGTTAAGGCTATGCCAATAATTATGGAGAAGACGAAGGCTTCGCTTTCTTAATCTTAAATCGATAAATCAACAAACCAACTAAGAATACAGGTATAACAAAAATAGTGGCCGCGAGTAGTCCCACGGCAAAAATGGTAATCGTGCTATTTCCGGGCAGGAAAAGCGTAACAAACCAAATGGCAATAAAGGCGACCAGTAAGCCACCATAAAGTATGGTTTTTTTTATGCGTTCATAAAGCCGCCAAAATGCACCGGAAACACGAACCTCATCAATATAATGATCGAGTAACTCGTCAAGACTATTGTCACCTGATTCCGAATGATAACCAGCCTCTACTGCATGTGCATTGCTATCATCTTCCAAACGAGACATTTTTCTCAGAAATTCAATGCGTTTTTGTACATTTTTTTCATGCATGCCATCACTGACAAGCATTGAATATATTGCTGCAAACGCATGTTCACGCGCATTTTTTTGCTTATCCAATCCTTCTGCAAATCGCCAAATTACTCCAAGCAAATACAAATGAATGGTCATTTCTTGAAATTGCGGTGCAAAGTCATAGCCTTTATCTTTGATAAGCGCAAGCTGGGTATCCATAATCTCTCTACCATGCTGAACACAAGCAGCTTCTATCGATATTTTTGAATCTATTTTTACTTCATTTTCTGAATCTATTTTTGTTTCATCCATTGCTACAACCCTTATCCGTTTAATACTATCGTTAAATTTTGCAACTACTTCAGTACATCACAGGAACGGTTCAGATTACCCAGAATTTGTCAGTTCAAGGCACAAAATGTGAGTTTACACGTGACAATGACCATTTTGTAACACCGAAATGGCGAATGTTAGGCATAAGCTGAAAGTTACTAAATTTTCACATATATGCGCATGGTTAGCGTCGGTTATGACGCCAAACAATGTGACAAGCAAATAATCGTCAAATTATATTCCTAGTCGCCGCCAAACGGCAGTAGTTAATTTTGCTGAATTCATCGTATAAAAATGCAAGCCTGGTGCGCCAGCACTAAGTAACCGTTCGCACAAATCTGTCACAATGTCTAATCCAAAAGCATGAATTGAGTCAGCATCATCACCATAACCCTCCAGTTTTTTTCGAACCCAGCGAGGAATTTCTGCACCACAGGCATCTGAAAACCTAACGAGCTGTGAAAACTTATTGATAGGCATAATTCCAGGCACAATAGGAATTTTCAAGCCGGCCGTCTCACAAGCATCGACAAAATGGAAATAAGCATCTGCATTATAAAAATACTGTGTTATGGCTGAATCTGCACCTGCTTCCACTTTCCGCTTGAAGTTTATTAAATCTTTTTGCGGAGAACTAGACTGGGGGTGATACTCTGGATAAGCGGCAACTTCAATATGGAACGTATCCCCAAACTCTTTACGAATAAAAGAAACCAACTCATTAGCGTAACGAAACTCACCTGGCTGCGCCATACCCGAAGGCAAATCACCTCGTAACGCGATAATACGTTGGATACCACTATCCCGGTATTTTTCCAGTATCGCCCGAATATTTTCTTGCGTCGAGCCAATACAAGACAAATGAGGCGCCGCATCGAGTTCTTCGGCCTGGATCTCAAGTACGGTTTCAAGTGTTTTGTCACGAGTAGAACCCCCCGCACCAAACGTCACCGAAAAATATTTCGGATTGAACTGTGCTAGTTGCTTACGGGTTAAACGTAATTTGTCAACGCCTCCCGGTGTTTGTGGCGGGAAAAGCTCAAAACTAAAAGTGGGAACAAAATCTTTTTGTGATTCCATTTTAATATTCAGCGCCATTAAAGGTTAGGTATTATTGCGCGCACATCTATTGTAGATTTGATTGCATTGATTGAAGAATCCCACAAGTATAGCAGGCTACGTTGCGAAAGTTCTGTAATGAAGCGCAGCTAAAGATGCTGAATATAATTTCGACAAAAACCAACCATCAGCGTAGTTCCCGTTTAATATATATAACAAGTCAGCGCCATTTCGGCTCACCACTATTGACAATTACCAACTAAATTCAAACAGTGACCAGCCGAAAACACTTTCTTGCGCATCTCTCCTACAATAGCGTGCAGTCCAGTTTATTAATAACGATACATTTCAGGCTTATAAGGACCGTGTTTATCCAAATTCAGATAGAGTGCTTGCTCATCCGTAAGCTCCGTCAGCATTGCGCCAAGTTTTCCAAGATGCAATCGGGCAACTTTCTCGTCTAGGTGCTTTGGTAGCACATAAACATTGTTCTGGTAATTTTCACCCCGTTGCCAAAGCTCCATTTGTGCGAGTACTTGGTTAGCAAATGAACTGGACATCACAAATGAAGGATGTCCGGTTGCGCAACCAAGATTTACCAGCCTGCCCTGCGCCAATACAATAATTCGATTTCCATTTGGAAAAATAACATGATCAACCTGCGGTTTAATATTCTCCCATTGATATTTCTGAACGGATGCAATATCGATCTCAGAATCAAAATGACCAATGTTACAAACGATCGCTTGATCTTTCATTCTCAACATATGATCATGCGATATGACCCGAAGATTACCTGTAGCAGTTACAAAAATATCAACTTGATCACAAATTTCGTCCATGGTGACGACTCGGTATCCTTCCATTGCAGCCTGCAACGCGCAAATCGGATCAATTTCAGTAATCCATACTGTCGCACCCAAACCACGTAAGGATTGCGCACAGCCTTTACCGACATCACCATAACCGCAAACCAATGCAACTTTTCCTGCGATCATAACATCCGTTGCACGCTTGATTCCATCCACCAAAGATTCGCGGCAGCCATAAAGATTATCAAATTTTGACTTGGTAACGGAATCGTTTACATTAAACGCAGGAAATGGCAACTCGCCATTTTTTTGCATTTCATACAAACGATGAACACCTGTTGTTGTTTCCTCGGTTACTCCACGAATAGCCACAAGGTTTTTTGAATACCAATTAGGTTGCTCAGCCAATCTTTTTTTGATGGATGCAAATAATGCTTGCTCTTCTTCGTTTCCAGGACTCGCAATAACCGATTGGTCTTTTTCTGCCCGACTGCCAAGAATCAGCAGTAAGGTCGCATCACCACCATCATCCAAAATCATATTTGCGTTTCCAGGCTTACCATCAACCTGCCATTCAAATATCTGGTGCGCATATTCCCAATAATCTTCTAGTGATTCACCTTTATAGGCAAAGACGGGAATTTTTTTTACAGCAATTGCAGCGGCCGCATGATCCTGTGTTGAGTAGATATTGCACGAAGCCCAACGCACTTCTGCACCCAGTGCAACTAATGTTTCAATGAGTACAGCAGTTTGTATAGTCATATGCAAAGAACCCGCAATACGCGCGCCCGCCAGGGGTTTCTGGCCAGCGAATTCTTCGCGCAACGCCATTAATCCAGGCATTTCAGTTTCTGCTATGGCGATTTCTTTGCGTCCCCATTCTGCTTGAGACATATCGGCAACTTTACAATCGGTAAAATTCATATCATTTGGACTAAGCACAGCGTTCATAAATTTACTCCTAATACAGAAACAAGCGCCGTTGTTACGATACCCTCATATTGAGCCTCGCGGATTAATGACCGCTGCAGCGCTCCTCAATATGAGAGAATTAAAACTTAAAATATATCTAGGTGCCAATCGTGGCATCAAACAAGGTTAGATACCTGCTGCAGCGCGAAGCTCTTGCGCCTTATTGGTCGCTTCCCAGGTAAACTCCGCGTCTTCTCGTCCAAAGTGTCCATGAGCAGCAGTTTTCGCGTAGATCGGACGTAATAAGTCTAGTGAATGAATAATGGCGCGAGGACGCAGATCAAAATGTTCTTCAATCAATTGAATAATTTTTTCATCAGAAATCTTACCAGTACCAAAGGTTTCTACCATTACAGAAACTGGACGGGCAACTCCAATCGCATAAGCCACCTGAACTTCACATTTGGATGCGATACCCGCAGCGACAATATTTTTCGCCACATATCGCCCGGCGTATGCAGCTGACCGATCCACCTTCGATGGATCTTTACCAGAAAAAGCGCCGCCACCGTGATGCGCGGTTCCACCATAAGTATCGACGATGATTTTACGGCCAGTCAATCCACAGTCTCCCATGGGACCACCCACGACAAAGCGACCTGTAGGGTTTACCAAGTAATTAGTTTGCTCATTCATCATTTCTTTTGGCAGTATTGGTTTAATAATTTCTTCAATGACCGCTTCTGTCAGGTCAGCATGAGAAATATCGGGATCATGCTGCGTAGAAATCACGACGGTATCTATACGCTGTGGCTTACCGTCCCGATACTGGACAGATACCTGAGATTTTGCGTCAGGCCGCAACCAGCTTAACCGCCCACTTTTTCTCAATTCCGCTTGTCGTTCCACCAGTCGATGGGCATAAAATATTGGCATTGGCATCAATTGCGGCGTTTCGTCGCAAGCGTAGCCAAACATGAGGCCTTGGTCACCAGCGCCCTGGTCCATTTCATCTTCTTCTGAACGGTCAACTCCTTGTGCAATATCAGGCGATTGCTTATTAAAAGCAGTTAGTACCGCACAAGTTGTGGCGTCAAAGCCAATTTCAGAGCTGGTATACCCTATTTTTTGGACTGTTTCTCGTGCGATAACATTGTAATCCACCGTGGCATGCGTGGTAATTTCACCTGACAAAACAATTAACCCTGTGCTGCACATTGTTTCACAAGCGACACGTGAATTTTTATCTTGGGTCAAGATTGCATCTAAAACTGCATCTGAAATCTGGTCAGACACTTTATCCGGGTGCCCCTCGGAAACTGATTCTGAAGTAAAAAGAAAATCACTCATATTTAGCCAATTGAATTTAAAAAAAAGACTTCTATTGTATCAAATTACCGCTGACTTAAGAAATACGGCATAAATCTTCTATGTTTAGTCAGCCAAATTGTCACCACTTCACAAAACAAGCCATTAAATCCATTGATTTGAAAAATTATTGCTAAGTTTGATCTAGGTCAAAGAGCAATGTCCCTACTACGGGCAGTATTAAAGATACATGTTAGTAACATGTATTTAAAAATCAAAAGTTAGGAGAATATTAATGAAACTTTCAGCGCTACTAATCGCAGCACTATTCACACTTACGTTAGTTGCTTGTGGCAAACCAACTGCACCAGAATCTCCCGATGAAGGCTCATACGGGCAAACCATTTTACCTGACCATAATGTTCCTGAAGAACATCAAGGTGGCAGTGATTAATTTAATGTGACAAACCGTTGTATTTTAAACTTAGGAGAAAATAACAAGAATATAACTTAACACACATCACTGAAAGTATTGTCTAAAATAGTTGAATAACAAATTTATATAAATTTCATTGCTATTCATCTCACCACTGTTTGGCTCCATTTCTGACGTTAAATTGCTTGCTCTATTAAATTAAATAATTAGCACATCTTTATCCTACGCTGAAGCCAAACAGTTTAAATTTGTTTATTAAACATAACAGCACAAATTGAATGAAAAAACGCTGATAAGGGGTGAATTTACAACCCTTTTAATCGTTTCATCAATTTCATTTGAGATTATTATTAGCAATATTGTCACTTTTCATAATTATGTCTAATAAAAACTGGGCCTGTTCCAATAGAAGTTACTTCCTGCCTGACATTTGTTTCTACATTACCGATACAATAACGATTTGTTAAATTCCTTTCGTTTTACAAAAATTTTTTTCAGCAATCTCCTGTGTTATTAATAAAATTTCTGTAAATAATTGGGGATAGATAGTATTCGAATGACGTTAAAATTCACTAAAATGCATGGTATTGGTAATGATTTTGTCGTGATTGATGCAATCAATCAACACGTGTCATTACACCCAGATCAATTACGCTTACTTGCAGATCGTCATTTTGGCATTGGTTGCGATCAGATTCTGTTGGTAGAAAAAGCGACGGATAAGGCCGATTTCCGTTATCGAATTTTTAATGCGGATGGCGGTGAGGTTGAACAATGTGGCAATGGCGCTCGTTGTTTTGTACGCTATGTCCATGACCATGGTTTAACTAAAAAAAAACTTATTCATATTGAGACGCTCGGCGGAGAGATCAGTCCCCGATTGGAAGCCAACGGTGAAATATCGGTTAACATGGGTATTCCAAAATTTGAACCAGTAGACATTCCTTTTACCGCTAAAAAAAATGCGTTGACCCATCTACTCGATTTAGACGATAAAAAAGTAGAAATTAGTGTTGTCTCCATAGGAAATCCACATGCCGTAAGAATCATTCAATCAATTAGCCAGGCACCGGTATTGGCTGAAGGTGCTATGATTGAATGTCATCCACACTTTCCCAATCGAGTTAACGTGGGATATATGCAGATAATTGACCGCAATTATATCAAACTGCGCGTCTATGAACGTGGCAGCGGGGAAACACTCGCGTGCGGCACAGGTGCTTGTGCAGCGGTTGTCGCAGGGATTCGCCTGAAATTACTGACAACAAATGTTAAAGTGAGTACCCGAGGCGGCGATCTAATCATACGATGGGAAGGTAATGGTCAACCCGTGTGGATGACTGGGCCTGCCGTTACCGTTTTTGAGGGAGAGATTAACTTATGACAAGGGGAAAAGTCATGAAGCCGAAAGATGTCGCACAATACTTGCAGGATAACCCGCAATTTTTTGAAAAATATGCGGATACATTAGCCAATATTCATATCCCTCATCCTCACAATGGCAAGGTCATCCCTATTAGTGAGCGCCAAATTGTCACGCTAAGGGATAAAAATCAAACACTACAGAAAAAATTACTTGAACTAATCAGTTTCGGTGAAGAAAACGATGCAATTGGAGAGAAAATGCATCGTTTCTCCGTAGCATTGCTGACCTTTAATAATCTTGATGAATTATTCCACGGGATAAATTTAAATTTATGCGAGGACTTTGCTGTTCCGCATACCGCAATCCGCCTGTGGGAAATAGCCAACAGTGATTTAGAACGAGTAGAATTTACTGATACAAGTGATGATATTCACGCGATTGCTGACAGCTTGATGCAGCCATACTGTGGCCCGCATATAGCAGATGAAATCAAACACTGGTTTGGTGAAGATGCCGAACAATTACATTCCTTTGCAATGGTTCCGCTTCGAACAGCCCAAACCATTGGCTTACTTGTATTAGGAACCACAGAACCACAGCGTTTTTATCCCGGCATGGGAACACTTCATTTGAAACGGCTTGGCGAGCTCGTGAGTACAGCAATTCTACGTTATTCAAGTGAGCAGATTGCCTAGAAACCAATCATTCAACATTACCTCCTGCCGCTATTCAGTTCACCACTTTCTAGCTTCAGGATAATGCGAACACCTGCCGTTAAAAAGTCACGACAGCAAGTTTAAAAGTTGCATCTAACTATTCATCAAAATGCATATTACGCCAACTTCGCTTGCCACCGCCTATATTTCACATCTGAGCAATGAACGGCGGCTCTCGCCACTAACTTGTAAAAGCTACGCGCGGGACATTCGAATCTTGCTTAAACATCAACAAAAAGACCCACTGAACCAACTGCAGTCACACCATATTCGCCATTTTATCGCGCAACTTCATAGCCATGGACTTTCAGGCAGGAGCTTGGCCAGAATACTCTCTGCCTGGCGCGGTTTCTACAGCTACTTAATACGATCGCACAGTTTCACCCTAAATCCCTGTATTGGAATTCATGCACCCAAATCACCGAAAATTTTACCGCGTACACTCTCGCCTGATGAAACCACACAATTACTTACATTTCCGACCGACGACTTATTAAATTCCCGGGATCGCGCCATGTTTGAGTTGTTCTACTCTTCAGGTTTACGATTGGCAGAACTGGCTAAACTTGAACCTATTGATGTTAATTTTTCAGACGATACTGTTCGCATCAACGGTAAGGGGAATAAAACACGTATCGTGCCGGTTGGCAGCAAAGCCGTTGCAGCATTACAAGCTTGGATAAAACGGCGTGATAAATTAATTATTCCTGGGGAAAAGGCGCTTTTCTTATCGCGCTATGGCAAGGCAATCAGTGCCCGCACAATTAGTCATCGTTTAAAAAACCGGGCAATACAACAAGGAATCACCAGTAATGTGCATCCTCACATGCTACGGCACTCATTTGCTTCCCACCTACTGCAATCCAGTGGTGATTTACGCGCCGTCCAGGATATGCTTGGCCATGCCAATATCAGCACGACTCAAGTGTATACCCATTTAGATTTTCAGCATTTAACAAAAGTATATGATTCAACCCATCCACGAGCCAAGAAAAAATTCAATCCGGACATTTCCTGAATTCTCCCTTTTTCGGACGCGTAGACGTTCAAAACACATGTTTCGTAAGCGTCATGAGCGCTTGCTGCATCTGTATTATTCGAACGAAGTGAGCGTAATGGCAACAATCGCATTTATTTTTACCGGATCAACCTTTGCCTTAATCATGGTTCTTAAACCGGTTATGCAATTAAACAAAAAATAAGCCAGGGCTTCAGAGTTCTTCTGTTCAGGAATAACACCTTCTGCTTGCCCTCTTTCGATTGCCGACTGAAACACTTTAGTCAAACGTATTGAGGCATTCGTAACCGCCCCGGAGCCAACAGGATTGCGCCCGGCAAATTCTGTTGCCATATTCATCACAAAACAACCTTGTTGGCGCTCTGAAACATCAGCTGCATTTACTAATTGACGCAGAAAGTTCTCCACAAAAGCCCGCCCAGACGCCGCCTGTCGCAACTCCAATTGCATCTGCGCCACTTGTCGTTCACGATAGCGCACAAGACATTGTTCAAATAACTGATATTTATTGCCAAAAGCATAATAGAAAGAGCTTTTTGTTAAATTAGTCGCATTAAGCAGATCTTGAAGCGTAGTCGCTTCATATCCATTACGCCAGAATAAATGCATGGCAATTTCTAGAACTTCTTCTAAATCATATTCAAGCGGCCTACCTGGTTTCTTCATAATACACTTATCATCTAATAATTAATATGTTATGACATATTTAACAAAGGAATTAAATTTTAGTTTACGTTTACCCCTGCTTTAGTCGAGAACAGATGAATATCCTTACATATTAATCAGAAAACGACATATTTTTGCTTCTCGTCGTCCATTGTATTCTATAAAAATAAGCATAGATTAAGACGTAGCCGTTTGAAAGATAGTCTTTCTTCAAAGAAAATGCTTGATTCCATCTGAATGCAGAATATAATGCGCTCCTTTTAATATTTTAATTTTATGACGCAAGCCATTATGAAAAAAGATCTGAACTATTCCGCCCTAGCTGATCTAGTCAACATCCATATTCCAGTAACGTAGCAGCCTTAAAAGGAAAACTCATATGCCTTTACTTTTCTCCGCGCTTCAAAAAAAGATAAATCCCGAAGTCGTATTTGATACCGACCCTGAAGTCCATCTGGATTTAGCTTATGTTCAGGCAGCTCTAAAAAATGGTTACAACAAACCATTTTTATTGATTGACAGCAGCATTATCCGTTATAAAACCCGCCGTTTCAAAACTGTCATGCCGCGTATCCACCCTCACTACGCCACTAAAGCAAACCCCGACCCACGTGTATTAAAGACTTTGGTTGAAGAAAAAGCAGGTTTTGAAATTGCATCGACTGCAGAGTTAGATCTTTTGTTGAATCTGGGCGTACCTGCCGGTGAAATTTATTTTAGCAATCCAATTAAATCTAGCGCCTATATAAAGTATGCTGCAGCCAAAGGTGTTGAATGGTATGCACTTGATAGTGTTGAAGAGCTACGTAAAATTATAAAAATTGTACCAAACGCGAAAATGTATTTGCGTATCGACACACCAAATATTGGCAGTGATTGGCCACTAGCAGGAAAATTTGGCACACACCTTGCCGATATTCAGGAAATTATTGAGGAAGCCGCTAGACTGAATGCCGATCTTGCTGGCGTAACGTTTCATGTCGGCTCACAATGTCGTAACCCGCAAAACTGGCGAGTTGGCATAGAACGCGCTATAACAGTATTTGATAATATGCGTAATGCTGGATTGAGACCCCGCTTGCTGAACATTGGTGGCGGCTTTCCGGTCAGGCATACCAAACCTATACCTTCGATTGAGGTCATTGCGGAAGTAGTTAATGCCGCAATCGCTGATTTACCAGCTGAAATTCATATTATGGCTGAACCTGGCCGTTATCTGGTTTCAGATTCCGCATGCTTTGTCTGTCAAGTTGTCGGCACAGCCACCCGCAATGGTAAACGTTGGATGTATTGGGATGCTGGTATGTTTAGTGGCATGATCGAGATAATTGAAGGACTGCATTATAAAATCCTTACTGATCGCACAGGAAACAGCGTGCCATGGTCAATTGCCGGACCAACTTGTGACTCGGTTGATATTTTGATGCGGGATAAAAATCTACCTAAGGATATACAGGAAGGCGATCTTATCTATATACCCAATGCGGGCGCCTACACAACGGCCTATGCCAGCAATTTCAACGGATTCCCATTGCCAGAAGTCGTCGTGATATGACCAAAATCCAACGACCAAAATTAGTCGCCATAAATTGCACCCACAGCAAATGATGAAACTACATCCTGGCGCTAACGTTGGTGCTTCGCTGCTTCTTTAACCAGCTTTACGATCAAACACGACAAAATGATACACCAGTTGATTACCATTGCTTGAAGAATGTTTTTCACGCGTTGCTTCAACCCAATCATCAGGATCAAACTTAGGAAAAAAGGTATCACCATCGAAATATTGCTGGATCTCCGTAATATACATTCGATGACATAAAGCCAAGGATTGTTGGTAAATTTCTGCGCCACCGATGATAAAGCTTTCTCCATTGATTGCTTTGTCGTTTTTACAGACTTGCAATGCTTCGTCGATGGAATGCACCACAATAGTGCCAGTAACATGAAAATTTTTTTGGCGCGTTATGATTACATTCAGTCGTCCTGGCAATGGTCTACCAATGGATTCATATGTTTTGCGGCCCATGATAATGCCATGCCCCATCGTCAGCGCCTTAAAATGCTTCAGATCTGCTGGCAAATGCCAGGGCAGCGTATTTTTCTGCCCTATTACACGATTACTGGCCATTGCCACCAAAATCGAAATGCGTAATGGCTTCATCCTAAAAACCGCAGCTGAATGGCGCTTTGCATGTGTTTATTTTTCTCCTGGCAAGGTACAACAAGGTGTAATAGTGCGCTATTACACCGAATTGCAACACTAACAGGGATAGAAAGTAGCACGCTATGAATATCATCGCGATGTACCAAGAAGGTAAATGATGAGACTGACCTTATACGCCTATAATTCATTGGGTTAACTTTTTCAATTGCAGCGTTCAACTGCGGTTTTCAGATTCATACCGCAACCGGCGCCTTAATAGCCGGGTAAGGATCATAGTCTTGCAGCGTAAAATCCTCAAATTTAAATTCGAGAATATGCTTGGTGGCGGGATTCAATTTCATGGACGGCAATCTTTTGGGTTTCCGACTTAACTGTAATCGGGATTGCTCAAGATGATTCTGGTAAAGATGTGCATCACCCAGGGTATGTACAAAATCGCCAGGTTTTAAATTGCACACTTGCGCCACCATCATCGTCAGTAATGCATAAGACGCGATATTGAATGGAACCCCCAGAAAAATATCAGCGCTGCGTTGATAAAGCTGGCAGGAAAGTTTGCCATCAGCTACATAGAATTGAAACAAGGCATGGCAAGGCGGCAGTCTCATTTTATCCACATCACTGACATTCCATGCCGATACAATCATCCGCCGTGAATCAGGGGCGCTTTTTATTTGCTCAATAACTCGCAGGATTTGATCAATTTGTTGTCCATTTTGGGTTGGCCAGGCACGCCACTGATGGCCATATACTGGGCCAAGATCTCCATTCTGGTCTGCCCATTCATCCCAAATAGAGACGCCATGTTGATTGAGATAGTTAATGTTGGTATCACCTTTAAGAAACCATAACAATTCGTATATTATCGATTTTAAATGGCATTTTTTTGTGGTGACCAGTGGAAAACCGTCGGCTAAATTAAATCGCATTTGATAACCAAACACTGAGTACGTACCAGTGCCAGTCCGATCTAATTTGACATGCCCGCGATTGAGCACATGTTGCATTAGTTCAAGGTATTGACGCATGCGAATTTTGGATTTTTAGGCTAATCATAAAGAAGTATCACAGTAAATAACTATATCGAAGTAAATGGCAGCTTCGCATATATTATAATAAGCGGTTTACGCAGTCTAATTTAACAGAGAAGCTTTCAATGCTCGCATCACTTATTCAAAATGCTTCACCATTTGATAAATCTACCAAAGCAACACATATATTAGTCATACTTCCGAAGCTGGAGCGACTACCAAAAACATACGAAATTCCCGGTGAGGAAACACTTAAAAATTTATTGACGCGACGAAAAATTAAGCTAAGTAAAATTAGTGAAACACCGCTCAGCGCAAACCTGGATAATGGTGCGCTATGCGCGTGGGTAATGGTTGATTTAAATGAAACCGTTTTTGCGCAACAAACCGACATTCGCAAAGCGTTACAACTGTTGCTGGTAGAAAATCCAGAAGAAATTCATCTTGCAGTTTTTGGCAACAATAATCAAAAA
>JAJFJI010000044.1 GCA_021774205.1 Nitrosomonas sp. | reverse complement strand
ATTACTTGTGTGCGGTTTCGTAAAGAAAAAGAAAGCCAGCTTTTATACTGTTTTTCAACGCATCGACAATTATTTTTTGTTACACTATAGAGCATGCTCTTGTGATATCTGGCCACTACATATAGTGGATTCACAGAATATACTAGATTTTACTTTAATATCAATACGTCAGCGTTTTCTTGTATTCAATTGGATAAGGACAGGACGATTATGCAACTTGCAACGGATAATACCAACCTCAAAACTATTTCTGAAAATGTGATTTCTTCCGATCATCATAATCAGGACTTGCGATATTCTCACTATAAAATCATTCGCCGTAATGGCGCAGTAGTTGCTTTCGAACCTAGCAAAATTTCGGTTGCGATGACCAAAGCGTTTATTGCTGTGGATGGGGGGCAGGGTGCCGCATCAGCCAGAGTGCGCGAGGTCGTGGCGTGTTTGACGAATGATGTGGTCAGTGCATTATTGCGCCGTCAACCTGAGAGTGGGACTTTTCATATAGAGGATATTCAGGATCAGGTCGAACTCGCGTTAATGCGCTCTGGTGAGCATGATGTTGCGCGCGCTTATGTGCTTTATCGTGAGGATCGGACGCGTGAGCGGGCCCGGTTGAAAGAGCAAGCCGGGCCAGAGACGCCTGCTGATGTGTTGCATGTGTTGGATAATGGCGTGAAAATTCCATTGGATACTGCGCGGTTGTCAACGTTGATAGAGTCTGCCTGCGCAGGTTTGGGTGATGCAGTTAATGCGTCACTCATACAGAAGGCAACGTTAAAAGATTTGTATGATGGTGTGCCGCTGGAAGAAGTTAGAAAATCGGCTATTCTGTCGGCACGGGTATTGATAGAAAAAGACCCGGCCTATAGTTATGTGACTGCGCGGTTATTATTGCATAACATTTGCCATGAAGTACTCGGGGAAGAAGTGACGCAGCAGGCGATGAAATCCCGGTATCAAGATTATTTTCCCAGTTTTATTAAGCGTGGTATTGAAGCAAGCTTGCTGGATGAGCGGCTGGCACAGTTTGATTTGTCACGTCTCGCCGAAACGTTGGTTGCTGAACGGGATCTGCAATTTGATTACCTGGGGTTGCAGACGTTATATGATCGATATTTTCTGCATGTGCGAGAGCAGCGGATTGAATTGCCTCAGGCGTTCTTTATGCGCGTGGCAATGGGGCTGGCATTGAATGAAGTTGATCGTGAAGCACGTGCTATTGAGTTTTATCATGTGTTGTCCAGCTTCGATTTCATGAGTTCCACGCCGACATTGTTTAATTCCGGCACCTGCCGTTCACAGTTGTCTTCTTGTTATCTCACCACGGTATCGGATGACCTGGATGGCATTTATGAAGCAATCAAGGAAAATGCACTGCTGGCCAAGTATGCAGGTGGGCTGGGTAACGATTGGACAGCGGTACGAGCAATGGGTTCGCGTATCAAAGGTACCAATGGCAAATCACAGGGCGTGGTGCCATTTCTTAAAGTGGTGTCCGATACCGCCGTGGCCGTCAATCAGGGCGGTAAACGTAAGGGCGCAGTTTGTGCTTACCTGGAATGCTGGCATCTGGACATTGAGGAATTTCTGGAGTTGCGAAAAAATACCGGTGATGACCGCCGCCGTACCCATGACATGAATACGGCCACCTGGATACCCGATTTGTTTATGAAGCGGGTGATGGAGGAGGGTGATTGGACATTGTTTTCACCGTCTGACGTTCCGGATTTACATGAAAAATTTGGCCAGGTATTTGAACAAGCCTATCTCGCTTATGAAGAAAAGGCAGCGCGTGGCGAAGTGGAGCTGTATAAAAAAATTCCGGCAGTGCAGCTTTGGCGCAAAATGCTCAGTATGTTGTTTGAAACCGGGCATCCTTGGATTACTTTTAAAGATCCATGCAATATTCGTTCGCCACAGAATCATGTCGGTGTCGTGCACAGCTCCAATCTGTGTACGGAAATCACGCTGAATACCAGTGAAAATGAAATTGCGGTATGTAATCTGGGTTCTGTTAACTTGGTTGCGCACCTTAAAGATGGCAAGCTGGATACCGGCAAACTCAAGCGCACCATCAGTACCGCCATGCGTATGCTGGACAATGTCGTCGATATTAATTTCTATGCGGTAGCGAAAGCGCGTAATGCCAACTTGAAGCATCGACCGGTAGGGCTAGGCATTATGGGTTTTCAGGATAGTCTTCACCAACAGGGAACTCCCTATGCATCCGCTGAAGCCGTGGTATTTGCCGATCATTCAATGGAAGCTGTGGCCTACTACGCGTATTGGGCTTCCACCGAACTGGCGGAAGAACGGGGCCGTTATAGCTCTTATCGTGGCAGTCTATGGGATCGTGGAATTTTGCCGCATGATTCGCTCGACGTGCTACGCGAAGAGCGGGGCGGTTTTGTTGAAGCGGACGCGTCGATAACAATGGATTGGGACGCGCTGCGCAAACGTATCAAAAAACATGGTATGCGTAACTCTAACTGCCTGGCGATTGCGCCAACCGCAACGATTTCCAACATTATTGGTGTTTCGGCTAGTATTGAGCCAACTTTCCAGAATCTCTATGTCAAATCCAACTTGTCAGGTGAGTTCACCATTGCCAATAAGTCCTTGGTGAGCGATCTGAAGAAACAAAATCTTTGGGATGAAGTCATGATCGCTGATCTCAAGTATTTTGATGGCGCGATCAGCAAAATTGACCGGGTACCTGACGATATTCGCAAGCTGTATGCAACTGCATTCGAAATGGAGCCGCGCTGGTTGGTTGAAGCGGCGGCAAGACGGCAGAAATGGATAGACCAATCGCAATCACTGAATATTTATATGGCCGGTGTTTCGGGTAAGAAACTGGACGAAATCTATAAACTGGCGTGGTTGCGTGGTCTGAAAACAACTTATTATTTGCGTTCCTTGGGCGCTACGGCAGCGGAAAAATCGACGGTTCAAGCGGGCGCTTTGAATGCGGTGCCTGCCGATGGCGGGATGACTGCGGAGAATACCGAAGCCGCAGCAGAAATTAAATATTGTGCCATTGATGAACCTGATTGTGAATCTTGTCAATAAGCCTAGAAATTGCAGTTGACCGCTATATTTGAGCGCTGATGGTATGAATGATATAAGCATGATCAAACTTCAGTTTTTAGGATAAAACAAACAGATATCTGGATTCGAAATTTAAAGGAGTGAAATATGTTGATTTTTGAAGATGAGCTGACCCAACCAAAAACACCCTTACAAAAAAGTAAGTTGATTCAACGTGAAAAGCAAGATGCTAACGTGGGCTTACAGGCCATGAGTGACTTGGGTTGTAATAACGTAGTTGTTGCAAGTGATGAAGATGGTGAACAATATACCGCCGGGAACGCCCAGCGCCGCTTGTCGGCAGAAGATAAGCAGATTATTAACTGTAAGGCGGACGTGAATCAACTGGTACCGTTTAAATACAAATGGGCCTGGGATAAATATTTGGCCGCCTGTGCCAACCACTGGATGCCGCAGGAAATCAACATGAGCCGTGATATTTCGCTGTGGAAAGATCCGAATGGCTTAACCGAGGATGAGCGCCGCCTGATTAAGCGTAACCTGGGGTTTTTCGTTACTGCGGATTCATTGGCCGCCAATAACATTGTACTCGGTACTTACCGCCATATTACCAACCCAGAGTGCCGTCAGTATCTGTTGCGCCAAGCGTTTGAAGAAGCTATTCATACCCATGCCTACCAATATATTGTTGAATCACTGGGGCTGGACGAAGGTGAAATATTTAATGCGTATCATGAAGTCGCCTCCATTCGTGAAAAGGATGAATTCCTGATTCCATTTATTGATATTCTGACTAATCCGCATTTTAAAACCGGTACGCAGGAAACAGATCAACAACTGTTAAGAAGCTTGATTGTCTTTGCCTGCATCATGGAAGGCTTATTTTTCTATGTCGGCTTTACCCAAATTCTGGCACTGGGTCGGCAAAATAAAATGATGGGTTCAGCCGAGCAATATCAGTATATTTTGCGCGATGAGTCGATGCATTGTAATTTTGGGATTGATGTTATTAACCAGATAAAAATGGAAAATCCGCAACTATGGACCAAAGCATTTCGTGAAGAAATCAGCGAATTGATGCGTAAGGCTGTCGCATTAGAATATCGCTACGCAGAAGACACCATGCCACGTGGTGTGCTGGGGATGAATGCACCGATGTTCAAGGAATACCTGCGTTATATCGCCAACCGCCGCTGTCAGCAGATTGGCCTGGATAGTCTATATGAAGATGCAAATAATCCGTTTCCGTGGATGTCGGAAATGATTGACCTGAAAAAAGAGAAAAACTTCTTCGAAACGCGGGTGACCGAATATCAGACCGGCGGTGCGCTGAATTGGGATTGATTCACGCAATTTTTAGACTGGTTGGCGAATTTTCCGGAAGGAGGTTAGATGGATTATCGTGATGAACGGGATGCCATGGGTATGGTACAAGTGCCCGCCACCGCGTTGTGGGGAGCGCAAACACAGCGTTCCTTGCAGAATTTCAAGATTTCCGGTGAGCAAATGCCGTTTGCTTTACTGCATGCGTTGGCGCAAGTAAAACGGGCGGCTGCCAGTGTCAATCATGATCTGGGTTTGCTTGATGCGGCCAGTACTGCTGCAATTATCCGGGCGGCGGATGAAGTCATTGGAGGCCATCATAAAAACGAGTTCCCACTGGTGGT
>JAJFJI010000043.1 GCA_021774205.1 Nitrosomonas sp. | reverse complement strand
CAGCAAATTTTGAAGTGAAGCGAAATGGTGGCCGCGGGTAACAATCATGAATAATACGAGTACCAGGCCAATCCAAATTTGGTTACGGTTGGATAAAGTCAACATGGTTGGTTCCTCTTAGGGTTTATATTGTGTCAAAATTAAAAATCTGCAGCATACTGAAAAGTATATTTGTAGTTGTGGTTTTGTTTCTAACTCAGTTTATCCATGTTGCTGCTCTGTCTTAGAATTGCGCGAGATGGATGCATTCTTGACTAGTGAAAATGCGGTGTGTACCACGATTGCAATGCCGACATAGAACAACAGTGATTCGATGAAGTGAGGGAAGTGTTTCATGTAACGTTCTCCAAATTCAACAAAGGTTTTTTCTTCAAAGTGGCCAGAGAATAAATAGAATCCACCGCTTGAGAAAATTCTACAGAAGATTGTACCAACCATCAGACTTATAGAAAGCGGTATTAATGTGTGCCATGTAAATTGATGTTGATTGGCATACCAGTGACCGGCTAGCCAGAGTGAACCATAGGCAGGCAGCAAGGTAATATAGGCGGGCGTCAGACAAAAAGCGTTAGCACCGCTCCAAGTATAAGCAGCAAAATCTAGCCACCAGGCAAATACAAAAAAACCGAGTAATGGCCAAGTAGAACGAAGATATGCACCTGCTAGAAAAAATACTGCCCAGGAGGCGCTGGGTAAGTTTTGCAGTGAATTGAAATGGTGGCCGCGCGTGATAATCATGAATAAGACAAGCACGAGACCAATAATGATTTGGTTACGAGTAGATAGTAACAACATGTTTCATTCCTTAACAAGTAGCTCTTGGTTTCTCTTAGCTTGATGGTTGATAACGTATAGTTACGAAAAAATTTCGCCCCGGTTGATTGAAGAATGAAGCCGTTTCGTAGCGCACATTGAATAAATTCTCGATTCGTCCTTGCAAGCGCCAATTTGTATTAATGTTGTATTCAGCGCGCAAATCAAATCTGGTATAGCCGTCTAGTTTGCGTGTGTTGGCTAAATCATCAAAGCGTTCACCTTCAGCCAGAAACAATGCGCCCAACATAACTTTATCAAGAAATGTACGATTGGCATTCAGTCGGAAGGATTGCTCAGCGCGTCTGGGTAATATATTACCTCTATTCGCGCCTGAAGAACGATTTTCGGGGTCAAGAAAGGTCAGGTTTGTGTTGATCTGCCAGCCTTTAATTTGTGTATTGACAACCGCTTCCAGTCCACTGATGCGGGCTTCATCAATATTCGATGGTGCAAAAATGCTGGCATCAAAAGCAATTAGATTATCAATGTGAGTTTCATAGACTGATAGCGACCAATTGCCCCAGCCCATGTTGCCACGTGCGCTAAATTCAAAGCTACGCGATTCTTCCGGGCGCAGGCTGGCATTGCCAAAGCCGGGAAAATAAAGCTCATTAAATGTGGGTGCTTTATAAGCGCTGCCAAAATTGGCGATCAGTCGCACGTTGTCGCTGATTGGATAGCCCCATCCAGCACCGCCCGTAACACGACTGCCAAATTGTTGGTTATCATCGTGACGTAAGGAGAGTTGTAACTCATGTTTAGCAATTGCTGCTTGATGTTGTCCAAAAACTGCCCAATTATTGCGCGAAGTTTCGGCAAAGTCGGTGGTGCTGTTAACATGATCATTTTGGTAGTCAATACCAATTGTCGCGAGATGGTTTTTGCCAAAGCTTAGATCATTTTGTAGAGAAACCGTGTCGCGTCGGGTATTAAACCGACTTGTGAAGGTGGCATCCTTGAAATTATCTGAATCTTGCCGGCTACGACCCGTAATCAGGCTGATTCGCCACATATCTACTGGTGAATAACGTGCGATACCGCCAATAACCTGTTGTACCATTTTGGATTTATTAGAAGTGTTTCCGTCAAATTTAGTCTTGCCATCTGAATGTAGAAAATTAGCTTCGATATTTAGCCCGTTCTTGAAGCGATAGCCACCACGCGCAGAACCTGAAATATTCTTATAGCCATCCTTATCAGGCTCATTGGTAAAACAACCGGCGCCACCGGGTGATGGTTTGCCGTTACAAGCATTGAAACCATTGGTGCGAATTTCGCTGCCAGTCAAATTAAACCAGCCTTGTTGGTTGCTACCAGAAAGCCCAATTGAACCATTGGTTGTGCCATAGCTGCCGCCACCAAAACTAAAGTTCGGTTTTAAGCCGCCACCGTCACCTTTACGGGTAAAAATATGGATGACACCACCAATCGCCTCGGAGCCATATAAACTGGAACGTGGGCCACGCACAATCTCGATGCGTTCAATCTGTTGAATGGGGATATTCTGGAATGCCGTGGTGCCGGTTGTAGCCGATCCCACCTTGATGTTATCAATCATCACCAATACATGGTCAGATTCGGTACCGCGCATAAATACAGACGTATTTTTTCCAGGCCCGCCATTGTTGGCGATACCGATACCAGGCAATCCACGAAACAAATCCTGAATCGAGCGTGCTTGCTGGCGTTCAATATCTTTGCGTGAAATAACCGTTACTGAGGCCAAAGAGGCATCAGCGGTTTGTGCGGTTCGGGTTGCTGTAACGATAACAGGCTTTTCATGACGATCAATATTTTCTGCAACTACTGTCGTAGTTGCGCCAAACCATAGCATAACCATAGCCGATAGACGACTTTTTTTCATATTCTAATTCCTCCGCGCCACCCGCACGTTTTCAAGTTAAAAGTGAGGCAATGAAGAGGAAAATAGAAATTGACAAACAGACTGGCTTGATAAAAGCCAATCGAAATGCCGTCTATTGCCCTCCGCAATACCGTAGTATTTACTTCAGGCCGGTCTCCGGACTTATGAGCGGAAAAAATCCAAATTTGCACCTTCCCATGCACTTGCACAGTGGCGTAATGCAAACCTTTAACTCATTTACCGTTGCGGGGGCAGTGCTGGCATTGTTCGAATT
>JAJFJI010000042.1 GCA_021774205.1 Nitrosomonas sp. | reverse complement strand
TATACCATCCCAGAATACGAAGATGTGTCGGTGGCTGCCCGCGTAATGCGTAACCATAAAATCCACCACCTTATCGTTACTCAGGAACAAAAGATTGTTGGTGTCATCAGCTCCTTTGACCTGCTAAAGCTTATCGAAGGTCACCGCTTCGTCATGAAGAATGCCCCAACATCTAAGAATAAAGGCGTGGGTAAGCGTTCAAAAGCGGAGTTGTAGTCGGTGCGAAGCAATAAGTGGGGCAATAGGGCTTTCTCTGATATATAGACTTTGCAGTATTAATGGACAGCTGTATTACAGGGTTGGTTAAATCTGACTGTGGCTCTCCGGCCGACATTCGTCCGAAACGTCAAAAACCATGCAAATTCTTGACATTCTGTGTTGTTTGAAGCGAAAAAAAGTGACTTTTAAACACTCACTAATAAATTGAATTTGTTTAAAAAAGAGGTTTATTTTTCTTGTGCCCTGTTTTTTACAGTTGCCTGTGTTCTGCCCGCGCATGAAGGTCAGACCTGTTATGGTTTGGTGCTGGCCGATGACAACGGCATTCCAATCAAGGTGCACGCGCTCAGCGACCACTATCCTGCGCAGGGGAATCATTTCATGCGCAACCGCGGCTCATGAAGTGGGCATTCAAGGTTGCAGCAGCTGTATCAAATAGAAAAGAAAATGATCGTATTAACGGTTTGTATGAAATCCTGCCGCAGGACTGGCATCATCCTGTAATGGTCTAATGAACTTGGCAGGCTTTCTAGAACCTAGTGATCACCGGACTGGCAAACTCAAGACTGGTTGACTGCCGGGGACCGTTCCAACAGTGGCCGAAAGCATGACGTTGAGCCGCATAAGCGTTAACTTTGACTGGAGATCATTGTCCCGAATGTAGTACCAGTAGCCTTTGTGCTGTACTCGGACCGCGGCGCTTTTAGGCGTGGTCTTCGAGCTTTGAATGGTCAAGAGACCGCCCATGGCGTCACTTTCGTTTATCGTAAGGCCTGCCTCCACATGCTCCTCTGGGATCTGTACGCTCTTTGAGGCGTACATCAAGATCTCACCCATCGAGCGGTTTTGTAGCGACACTTGTTCCCATTTCGCTGCCGGATCGAGCGCTGCCGCGACCTGATTCCCGGCGATGCGTTTCTTTTCGGTTGACGCGAAATCCCCGTCGACAATGGGAAAGCTATACTGTTGCTCGCTAAGCCCCAGCAATTCGCGGAGCCGTTGAGCCTTGGGCGATTGGTCCGATGTGCTCGAGAAGCGGAGGTGCGGGACCTTCTTGCCGACGTACGCAACCCACTTGCCATTCTCGTTCTTGTAGAATTCCATATTGGCCTGCTGTGCCTCCGGAATGGCTCGCGTATCATCGAGCCTGTCAAATGGCGAGGAAGCCTTAATGAATGCCACAGCGATCGCAAAATCGATGGTGCCCTCCTTTTCGAGCTCTTCGATGAGTGCGAGGGCCTCTTCGAACTCGGCATAGGTAGCGGGCTTTTTTGCTTGCCATCCCGTGTACATGTTGAGGTTTGCAAGCCTGTTGATCTTCTTCACGCCTATTCGCAAGAAACCCGCAGGACCAGAGAGTGAAAGAACGCCGAGCTGACTCGCGCTTAGAGGAGCCAGCACGCGTCCAAAGAACTCGCGCGTTTCCGGAAGCGAGTAGGTGATGGTCGGCGTCTCACTGTAACCCGTGCCCACGCCGCCACTTGAGGTCGCACCTTCCGAAATATCGTCGATGGAAGCGCTCGCGTCAACGTTCACGCTGTAGCTGGACGTGATGCTCGAAATCTGCAAGAAGACCGGGGTCTCCAGATAGCGGAGCCGAACCAGATTCATCAGCATGTGCTCATCCTCGATGTCACGAATTGTTTGGCTATACTCAGGATAACCGCTATACAGAACGCTGGGGCCAAGCTGGCACCCGGTAATGATCAAGGCGAAGAGTCCAAGCGCAACGCCTCGCAAGCGATGGTTGGTCATTGGGTCGATCCTGCCATTCCGAGTGTTTTTCCAAAAATTTTTCATGTAGAATTCTTTCAGGGTCGGCTAATTAGTGGGCTGCGTTACAACCACATGAATATCAATACGACGGTACTCTGCGCGACCTGACAGAAGTGCGGCTGAGGTAATAGATAGTAACGTTGACCTTATTAACAATGTTGCCATGTTCATCTCCCTGTTTTGTTTTTCCTGAGATAGGCGCGTTATTGTAATTGACATGTTTAACCGGCCGGATTTACTCAATGTCTAGTTTTCACCACAACCTATGCAACGACACTACGACGCATCGGGGTTGCATCAAACGCACAAAGGGTATTAGATCGTCAGCCAAGCCTGCTGTTCGAACTATTAGAAAGCGTTACAAGACAACTTTTCGTTTATATCTGAATGCAATCAAGTAGCGAAAATAATGCAACTTTCTTGCGAGTATAGGGGAAATAAGCGTTTTTTTTTATTAAGTTGAAATTTAGCAAGCCCACAGCAATCTGTCAATAATACTCGCAAACTGATATCGACATTGAACACCGCCTGGACTGTGGGGTAAAGATGAAAATCATCGCCGCTATCCTGGAATACAGCGTGATCACCAATATTCTAGGCCACTTCGGCTTATCCACCCGGGTACCGCCGCGATCACCTGCAAAAGGCTCTGAACTCATCGAGCTTGTCTGATTCAAGTCCATAGCTTGTCTTGTATGGTGCTCAGCAATATTGAGCTGCAATTCTCCTTGGCTGTCATTTACCTGGAACGACAATAATCATCCAAATCGTAGCCATTTTTTGTTTCATTGAACTAGCAAAAAGTAACTGTTTAAACGGTTATTGGTGTGTTTGACAGCATGTTGGATTTTAAGTACATTGGCCCCTGATGAAAAAGGGTGTTTTTTTTCTTATACCTGTTATTACAATAACGTTGTTTCTAGTCGCATTGTCGCGATTAGGGTTATTGATTACGATCACTCAGTGCATAGCAAACGGGGGCCTGGACAATGAAACAATCTAAGCCGCTGTTGACCCTTGCTTGGCGCTACTTGCGCGCCTTGTTTTCTCGTTTCTCCGGCGAATGGAAGACGATGGTCGAGCCGCGAGTGGCGGCAGAAGAAATCGCCACGACCATGAAAGCAGCGTCCATTCCCTCGACAAGTTTTTTCTTCCTGCTGATACTGTCAAGCGCCATTGCTACGTTTGGGCTTCTGGCCAACAGTGCGCCGGCGGTTATTGGCGCCATGATCATTGCCCCGCTAATGACGCCTATCATGGGGCTATCCTATGGTGTTATTCATCTCAGTTGGTCGCAGATTGCACGTTCCTTGATCACTGTCGCACTTGGCGTTTTGGTTGTTGTCGTCATCAGCTTCCTGAGCTCACGCTTTATCGACATTCGGGTTACGGGAACAGAAATGCTCCGATAGGCGTCGAGACTACGGCGGAAAGGCCTTTGCCTGAAAACCAAATTGAATGATGTGAGGCTTACCGAAATGCGCCCAATTGAGTTCAAGGATGCTCCTCTCTTGTTTGGTGGTTATTTGTTGATTGAGTCGAAAATAAGTGGTTTGTTGATCGCTTATCCATCTATTTGACTGCCAATCCGGCTTCCATTAAATTTCAGTTTGATGTGAAAGAGGGTTAGTTTTCTCTATTCCCCCTATACCCAAACCATTTTAATCATCGAAAGGACAAATAAATGAATGCGAGATCAATGATGGTCAATACATTGCTGGCAGCATCCATTGCTGTCACTGTGGCAATATCACCTGCCAGTGCAGAAGACTAGCCTCTGCTAAAGACAAACCAGCACAGGTGCTCATTGTCAATGTCGATGTCTGGGATGGCAACAGTGAAGAACTGCAAAAAGGTGTCGATGTGCTGGTTGAAGGAAACAAGATCAAGAAGATTGCAAAAGGCATCAAGGCGCCTGATGCAACGACTATCAATGGCCAGGGTGGTACGATGACACCCGGTCTGATCGACATGCACCAGCACCTTACATTGAATGGTGGCACCGACGCCGGTAATAACTGGGATGCCTACGTCCAGGGTGCGCATGCATCACGTGCTGCCGAATATTTGCTTAGAAGTGGTTTTACTACCATTCGTGATATTGCCGGTAATAGCCTCGGTATTAAACGTGCTGTTAAATCAGAGCGGCTTCAGCCGTGAATTTTTCAAAAAAACGGGAATGATGCCTTAAGAGGACAGGAGTAGGTTAAAATTATGATCCTTAAAACAAGAAATATAGGCTGAGTAAATATTAATGCCTGAAGAGACATCAGTCATCGAGATTGCTGACCTGCGTTTTGCCTGGAAGAAGGAGGCGCAGACAGTGTTAAAGATTGCTTCGTTGCAGGTCAATCGCGGTGAGCGTGTGTTTCTGCGCGGCCCCAGCGGTAGTGGCAAATCGACCCTGTTGAACCTGCTCGCCGGTGTCGCCACGCCCCAGTCTGGCATGCTCAAAGTACTGGGGCAGGAGTTGAATGCACTTGGCAGTGCACAGCGTGATCACTTTCGTGCCCATCACATCGGTTTCATTTTTCAGATGTTCAACCTGATCCCTTATCTGTCCGTGGTCGAGAACGTGATCTTGCCTTGCCAGTTTTCCAGCAAGCGCAAGCACAAGGCGCTGGCACAGGTCGATAGCCTGGAACAGGAGGCGATACGCCTGCTGGATCATCTGGACATGGCACATTCCGATGTGCTGCACAAGCCTGTGAACGAACTCAGTGTCGGCCAGCAACAGCGTATTGCGGCCGCGCGTGCCTTGATTGGTGCACCGGAGCTGGTGATTGCCGACGAACCGACTTCATCGCTGGATGCGGACCGTTGCACAGCATTTATCGATCTGCTGTTCCGTGAATGTGACAATGCCAATGCAACATTGATTTTTGTCAGCCATGATAATTCCCTGGTGGCGCCGTTCGAACGCACCATCGAATTTCATGAATTAAACAGCGCAGTTTCAGATAATCTGCCGATGCTGCATGCGGTGTCATAGGCTTTAGTGATGGCAATTCTTGGCCTGGCGATAAAAAGTTTCCGAAATCGCAAGTTCACGACGGGCCTGACGGTACTGTCTATCGCACTCAGCGTGATACTGTTGCTTGGCATCGAGAAAATTCGACAGGGTGCCGAGGCCAGTTTCACCAGCACGATATCAGGCACCGACCTGATCGTTGGTGCACGCAGCAGCCCGGTGCAGTTGCTGCTGTATTCCGTGTTCCACATTGGCAATCCCACCAACAACATCAGCAGGCACAGCTACGAGGAAATCAACGATCATCCGCAGGTGGAATGGGCCATACCGTTATCACTCGGCGACAGCCACAAGGGCTATCGCGTTGTAGGAACGACCGCGAAATTTTATCAGCATTACCGCTTTGCCCGCGGCCAGCAGCTACAACTCGAACAAGGGCAGTGGTTTAGTAGTGGCTATGAAGCAGCCATTGGTGCTGAAGTGGCAGCGGCGCTTGGCTACAATCCGGGCGATCAAATCATCATCGCCCACGGTAGCGGTGATGAAAGCTTCATTACTCATAAAGACAAGCCGTTTCGGATTGCTGGTATCCTCAAGCGAACCGGTACACCGGTTGATCGTGCCGTGTATGTCGGACTGAAAAGCATCGATGCGATTCATCAGGATTTTGGCGGTGATGCGCATGGCCACGACCCACTGATGGCGCACCATGATCATGTGGGTGAAAGCGGGCAGGGCAGCCTTAGTGCGATACTGCTTGGTTTAAAATCACGCGGCGCCGCGCTGTCGATGCAGCGTTCGATCAATGAAGATGGTCACGAGCCGCTGACAGCAATTATGCCCGGCGTGGTCCTGCTGGAAGTCTGGCAAATGATGGGTGTGGTGAAACAGATCTTGATGGTTGTTTCCGGGTTTGTGGTCGTTGTTGGCCTATTCAGCATGCTTATTATCCTGATGACCAGCCTCAACGAACGCCGTCGGGAAATGGCGATACTGAGATCAGTTGGCGCTCGCCCGGTGCATGTGTTTGTGCTAATCATGGGCGAGTCCGTATTTTTGACCTTGTTGGCTATTGGACTGGGCTTCTCCATGGTTTACGGTCTGATGGTGTTGTTACAGCCGTGGCTTGAATCAGCCTTCGGCTTGTATGTCCCCATAAACTGGCCAAACACGACCGAGTTGATACTATTGATGATCATCGCGTTGTGCGGTTTCGTGGTCGGGCTGATACCGAGTATTCGCATTTACCGTTATTCACTTGCCGATGGCATGACAATAAAAGTATAAGAACTCAATGACCAATATTGCTGTCTCAGTTACACGTCATTCCGGCCTGTTTTTGCCCGGGATGTAGTGACTTATAAGGCGGTGGATGCTTGCCTGCGCAGAAGCATGAGAGAGTTATGTGGTATAGCGGTATAAGAAGGCTGTAATCGAGTGTTTGGAAGTATCCATACACTTAATGTTTCGTTGCTTGTGGTTTAAGACGAGTATCTAAAGAAATTCAAACATATAATGTGGGTCAGTCGTGAGAGGTCTATGAAAAATCGTTTAATCCTGTTAATTACAGCATTATTGATGCTCCCAGTCGCACATACCTATGCGGGTGATGCTCGCGAAGTAACATGGGATGACCTGATACCGGCTAAACTGAATTTTGATGATCCGTTTGAAAAATTAACAGAGGCTCAGTTGTACAACCTGGCTACGGTCGTGCAGTACCGGGAACAACAGGCCAGTAAGGAAGAAAAACATAATCCATCAAAGGCTTACTATGATGAAGCATTGATCGAGCTGAAGACCGAAAACGTAGATGTCGACGGCCTGCTGGCAAGGCGCGAAGAGATCACTGAAAAACGTCGCGCTCGTGGACAGACAGCCAACGCTGAATTAAACGGTAAGAACATACGTATGCCAGGTTACCTGCTGCCGCTGGAATTTGAAGACAAGAAGGTCGTCGAATTCCTGCTGGTGCCCTGGGTGGGCGCTTGCATCCATACGCCACCACCGCCGGCCAACCAGGTCGTACATGTGAAACTGGGCAAGGGTTTTGATATTGGTGATAACTTGTACACGCCGGTGTGGGTCAATGGCGTGATGAAAACCGAGAACAATAATCCAGAACTTTCCTTCGTCGATGGTAAACAAAATATCGATGTGAGTTATGTGATGCAGGCTGACGAAGTAGAGCTGTTTAAACAATGATATAGGTCCGGCGTACTAAGCAGAAAGTAATAACGGGAGACAATCCTAACGGGGTTCAACCTAAAATCCACAGTTGACCGCAGAAGGTAGAATTAAGTACGCACCATCAATATGGTACCGATCTGCCTGGTTCGTGCAACAATTCAATATGAATAAGTGGAGGTTAATTGAGCTGGCCTTTCTCCATGAGGTGTCTTTCGCCTGAAACGACAATAACTATACAAACGGTAGACATCTTGTGTTGATTGAGTATGCAATAAGTAACTTTTTGGTCGGTTATCTATGGGTTTGACAGCATATTGGATTTTAAGTACATTGCAATTTGATAAAAAAGGGCGTTGTTTTTTTCTATATCGAGAAAAACAAAAAGGAATATCTACTTTTCGCCTATATCGGGGACATCCTTTTTATGCAAATTTCGGCCACCTTTATGGTTTTCCTGCCGCTTACTATCCCTTTCTGTGGGCTGAAGTGATTGCAGCTGACATTCTTAAACAATTTGATAAACAAGGTATGCGTAATAGACAGTTTTTTGAACGCTACCACCACGAAAAATTATTGACAACGGGTTGTTCTCCAGGCGCCAATCAATTTGTGGCGCATTTCTTATCAAGGCCTTTTAACTTTGATGCTTTTATCGAGTGTTTAAACGGAGCGAGCTAGCCCGTGTCATTGATATTTCAGCCACAATTCCGCACCTGTTTCTCTATTGCCCTGTTGTGTTTGTTAACAGCCTGCGGGCCCATGGAGAATAATGTCAATACGGGCACTGCTAAGCAGATTTTACACCTCGGTAATGGCGGTGAACCGCCAAGCCTGGATCCGCATCTGTCAACAGCTGTTAACTCTGGTAACATCATCAGTGCCTTGTTAGAAGGGCTGGTCACACCCGACCCAGTGACACTGAAACCTGTGCCAGGTGTTGCAGCGTCCTGGGATATTTCTGATGATTTAACTACTTACACATTTCACCTTAACCCAGCAGCTCGTTGGTCCAATGGTGATCCGGTTCAAGCCAGTGATTTTATCTATGCCTGGCAGCGCTTGTTGATGCCGACACTGGCGGCAGAATATGTCTATCAGCTGTTTGTTATAGAAAATGCTGAAGCTTTCTATAAAGGTGAAATCGATGATTTCAGAGAAGTTGGCGTAAGCGCTGTCGATAAATTTACCCTGAAAGTCAAGCTCAACGCGCCTACCGCCTATTTTCTTTCATTGTTATCACACCCGAGTACCTTTCCGGTTCATCCTGAAACCATTCAGAAACATGGTGATATTGATGATCCAGGCAATTTGTGGACTCGCGCTGGCAACTATGTCGGCAATGGTCCCTTCGTGCTGACTGAGTGGGCGCTTAACCGAATTGTAAGAGTTGAGAAAAACCCTTATTATTGGGATGCAAAAACCGTCAGGTTACAGGAAGTTCGGTTTTACCCGATTGACAATTTCGTTACTGAAGAGCGTATGTTTCGCTCGAACACTTTACATCTTACGGCAGGTGTCCCCGAAGAGAAAATAGCTGTCTATGTGAGAGACAATTCAGGTTTGATTAATATTTCGCCTTATCTTGGCACTTATTTCTACAGGTTTAATGTCAACCAGCCACCATTTGATGACAGCAGAGTAAGACGAGCGCTATCGATGGCGATCAATCGCCAGCAAATTGTTAGTGCCGTGACGAAAGGCGGACAGATACCCGCTTACAACCTTACCCCAGCCAACACACTGGGTTATACACCGACAGCTAAAATTCCTTTTGATATTAAGGCCGCACGACGCTTAATGGCCGAATCTGGTTACCCGCAAGGTAAGGGTTTTCCCAAGGTTGAGCTCTTATATAATACCAGTGAAGGCCACAGAAAAATCGCCATTGCTATTCAACAGATGTGGAAGATAGCGCTGGGTATTGAAATCCGCCTGTACAACCAGGATTGGAAAGCATTTCTGGAAACTGAAAAAAATGGCGATTTCTCTATCGCTCGAGGTGGTTGGATTGGTGACTATTTAGATCCAAATTCATTCCTCGATATGTTTTTAACCAATAGCGGTAATAATCGTACAGGCTGGTCCAACCAGGAATACGACCAATTAATTAAACAATCTGGTCGAATTGCAGAGATGGATGATCGATTTGAACTGTTTCAGCAGGCCGAAAAAATATTGGTTGATGAAAGCCCGATCATGCCCATCTATAACTACACTGCAATTTACCTTAAATCACCCGATGTCAAAGGCTGGTATGGTAATGTTCTGAATAAGCATCCACTGAAATACGTCTACCTCGAGCGGGATAATTAAACGCTGATGTTAAAGTTTATCGGTTTTCGTATTTTACAAGCTATTCCGGTTTTATTGGTGGTCATCTTTGTCACCTTCCTCTTGGTTCGGATGGCACCGGGCGGGCCTTTTGATGAAGAAAAAGCGGTTTCTCCTTATGTCCTAGAGAAGCTCAATGAGCGCTACAATCTTGATGCGCCATTGTCTGAGCAGTTTTTTGATTATTTGTCAGGTATTTTGCAGGGTGACTTTGGCCCCTCGTTTAAATTTCCGACGCGCTCTGTGACAGAGATGATAGCGACTGGTTTGCCAATTACTTTCGAGCTGGCATTTTATGCCATGCTTGTTGCACTGTTTATCGGTATATCAGCTGGTTTGCTCGCTGCCATTCGTCCCAATACCGCCCAGGACTATGTCCCCATGTCGATTGCTATGATCGGAATTTGCATGCCTTCTTTTCTCATGGGACCGATATTAGTTTTAATTTTTGGTATCTGGCTAGAATGGTTGCCCGTGTCAGGCTGGGGATATTCACCCGGCGATAAAATTTTACCCGCAATAACGCTGGGCTCAACATACGCAGCCTATATTGCCAGACTAACGCGCGGCAGTATGCTGGAAGTTTTATCGCAGGACTATATTCGTACCGCCAGGGCCAAGGGATTATCTACACAGACTATTATTTTCAAGCACGCCTTGAAAGGCGGCCTGTTGCCCGTCGTTTCTTTTCTCGGGCCAGCGATAGCCGGATTATTATCGGGCTCTTTCGTGGTAGAAACTATTTTTCAAATCCCGGGTCTTGGTCGTTTTTATGTCCAAGCCGCCTTTAATCGCGATTACACCATGATTATGGGGACGACTATTTTCTTCTCGGTATTGATTATTTTTTTCAATTTACTTTCCGATATTATTGTCGCCTATCTTAACCCGCGGTTAAAACTGGGGAATAAGAAATAATGAGCAGCAGCCTGAGCAGATCAGATGTTGAGCAAGGGCGCTCGTTGTGGCAGGATGCCATCGCCCGTCTTTGGAAAAATCGGTTAGCGATGATTGGACTTTATGTATTGTTTTTCATGGTACTTATTGCATTGCTAACACCGTGGATAGCCCCCTATTCCTACGAAGCACAGAAACTGGATATAGGCGCCGTTGCCCCAAATGCCCAGCACTGGCTGGGTACTGATACCTTCGGTCGTGATTTGCTGACACGGATTATGTACGGCGGCCGAGTTTCATTAGCGGTAGGCTTTATTGCTACCGCTGTGGCGCTGCTCATCGGTGTGCTCTGGGGCGCGATCGCCGGTTACATCGGTGGTCGTACCGATGCAGTGATGATGCGAATTGTTGATATTCTCTACGCACTTCCCTTTATGATCTTTATTATTCTGCTTATGGTCGTATTTGGTCGAAGTATTTTATTGTTGTTTCTTGCGATTGGCTGCGTTGAGTGGTTGACTATGGCCCGGATTGTCCGTGGCCAAGTGCTTGCAATACGCCATCAGGAATTTGTCGATGCAGCCATCGTCATTGGCTTGTCTCACTGGCAGATTATTTACCGGCATATTATTCCCAATATTCTCGGCCCGATTATTGTTTATATCACCCTAACAATCCCTAGTGTGATGTTACTGGAAGCATTTCTCAGTTTCCTTGGGCTTGGGATACAGCCTCCTCAGAGCTCATGGGGTTTGCTGATTTCTTACGGCGTCGAAACAATGGAAGAGTACCCATGGTTGCTGATCTTTCCTGGGTTGGTGCTGTCAATTACCCTGTTTTCACTTAATTTTCTCGGGGACGGCTTACGTGATGCATTGGACCCCAAAGCTTCCAAGGATTAGTCATGGCATTATTGAGCGTCGACAAGCTAACCACTAGTTTCTACACGCGAGACGGTATAGTCAGAGCCGTGCAGGGAATTTCCTTTACCGTTGAATGTGGAGAAACAGTGGCCATTGTCGGCGAATCCGGGTCAGGGAAGTCCGTTGCCTGCTATTCGCTGCTGCAATTAGTTCCACAGCCACCAGGAAAAATCGAATCTGGAACGGTGTTCTTTGATGGTACTGATTTGCTCCAATGTACGGAACAAGAAATCATGAAATTTCGCGGCAATCATATTGCGATGATTTTCCAGGATCCAATGACGTCACTCAATCCTTATATGAATATTGGTGAACAGTTAATAGAGCCACTCACATATCACCGAAAGATCAGTAAAGCCGATGCACTGATAAGGGCAGAAGCGGCGTTAAAAGAAGTGGGTATCGGAGAAGCCAAGAAGCGGCTGAAGCAATACCCTCATGAATTTTCTGGCGGCATGCGCCAGCGAGTTATGATTGCAATGGCGTTGATGTCGGAACCGGAATTATTAATCGCCGATGAACCGACTACCGCGCTTGATGTCACCATACAGGCGCAAATTTTCGAGCTGATCAAAGACATACAAGTTCGCAGAAATCTTGCAGTTATCTTCATTACCCATGACTTGGGCGTTGTTGCGCAAATAGCCGACCGAGTACTAGTAATGAAAAACGGGAAAATCGTCGAGCAGGGCACCACTAGAGATATCTTTAATAACTCGCAGCATGAATATACCCGCATGTTACTCGATGCTATTCCCGTCAGCGCTAAACCCGAACAGTATCGATACAGCGCCAGTAGTGCTAAGAATGTCATTTTACAACTTGAGGAGGTGAATGCCAGTTATATTGAGCGACCTGCCAGTCTTTTGCACTGGCAGGAAGAAAGATTCAAAGCGGTTCGAAATGTCTCCTTTAATCTTCGCAAAGGTGAAATTTTGGGACTTGTTGGCGAATCCGGTTGTGGTAAATCCACACTGGCAAAAACAGTGCTACGGCTGGTGACTGAAGACAGTGGGCGCATACAATTCGAAGGGACTGAGCTAACCAGCCTCAATGCTGCTGAAATTAAAAATGTACGCAAAGATTTACAAATTATCTTTCAGGATCCTTACGCATCACTTAATCCTCGAATGTCTGTATATGACGCACTGCTGGAACCCTTAAAACTTCACAATATTGTTCCGCCAAAAGAATATGAGCGCACAATTTCACAACTGATGGACGAGGTTGGACTGTCGCCCAGAGATATCCGTAAGTATCCCCATGAATTCTCTGGTGGTCAAAGGCAGAGGATTGCCATTGCCAGAGCGTTGGCGGTAAGGCCAAAACTAATTATTGCAGATGAGCCTGTATCTGCGTTAGACGTCACGATACAGGCACAGGTATTGGAATTAATGTTCCATATTGTTGAAAAATATCATCTCTCCATGATTTTTGTTTCCCATGACCTGTCTGTTATCCGCTATGTCTGCGATCGAACTGCAGTCATGTTCCAGGGTGAGATTGTTGAGTTTGGCGATACGGAAAAGATATTCAACCAGCCGCAACAGGAATACACTCGAAAGCTACTGTCTGCAATACCGGTTCCTGATCCAGGATACTATCGTCAGCCATAGGTTCGGGGATGAGTATGGTTACGCTGCTGATAATGCCATGATTCTGGCGACGACTATGTTTTCGATGCGACATTACCAATATATTTCTGTTGCGCCGTGTTATCAGTTTGTGCAACCAGCTTTCCGCATGGGCAGACCATGTTCGCTGTACAAGAGCTAACGCTTCGTGCATGCGTCATGCGGAGCTTGATGAGTCTGAAACCCTCGAGTGGGTGTTGTGGCACCGATCGACGACAGATTGCCGCTATTGCAAGATCCTGTTTGTAATCAATTCCTGCCATCACTTGACGATGAGTCGATCATGAAAACATTGCACGTAAATGGTTAGGAAATAGGAAAGATAAACGCTACTTTTCATCAACGATGAATACTGGGAGCTGGATTGGCTGTCAAGCCACTGGGGACTTTCTAATCCAGCTCTCCAGTTTTGGGTAAATGATTTCTTCTCATGAACGTTTGCTGAATTTAGATCTTACCTCACTCATGAAGCTGGAGATTTGGGGTTCGTCGTTGATTTCATTAATTGGAACGTTGCGAGGGGCCTATTTTGTAATGGTAATTGGAGTGCTGGGTGTTCCTGCGTAAAAAACAATTATTTCAGCCGTTTTGTCCCCTTCATTTATCCCGAAA
>JAJFJI010000041.1 GCA_021774205.1 Nitrosomonas sp. | reverse complement strand
TCACCCGTCCGCCACTCGCCACCAGGTGCAAGCACCCGTGCTGCCGTTCGACTTGCATGTGTAAAGCATGCCGCCAGCGTTCAATCTGAGCCAGGATCAAACTCTTCAGTTTAATTCTGATAAAACTCTCGCTTGACGTTGCGATATCATCGCTCATTGATTTTCATCAAAAACGATGTACCTACATTTCTTGCGAGCACTTCAAGTTATTTCTAATTCTTTGTTATAAAACAAAGAATCTTATTTCACTTGTCAAGTGCCCACACCTATCGACTGTTAATTTTTAAAGAGCAATCCGCGTCTGAAAAACTTATGTCACGCGGCGAAGAACGGAATTATACAGAGTCTTAATAGTTGGTCAAGTGCATTTTCAAACTTTAACAATCTTTATTCATTATCCAAAACTCGACCACCTGGAAATCATCAATAAATACAGAAGCTCATTCCAAAATAACCACCATCTAGCGCTGCAGCAAATATTTTCACCTTTAGTAATAGCAAGTCGAACTTGCCGGTTATACACCCTGTTTCAAACTAGCCTCTATAAAATTATCTAAGTCGCCATCTAGAACAGCCTGGGTATTACCACTTTCAATATTCGTGCGCAGATCCTTTATACGCGACTGATCTAAGACATATGAACGAATCTGGTGACCCCATCCGATATCTGTTTTAGCATCCTCAATTGCCTGCTTCTCTTCATTAAGCTTACGCAATTCCGCTTCATACAACCGTGATTTCATCATTGCCATCGCTTCTGCCCGGTTTCGATGCTGCGATCGACCGCTTTGGCATTGCACAACGATACCGGTTGGCTGATGTGTTAAACGTATCGCAGAATCTGTTTTATTAATGTGCTGCCCACCCGCCCCGGAAGCGCGAAACGTATCCACTCGTAAGTCTGCCGGATTGATATCTATTTCTATCGCCTCGTCGACTTCTGGATAAACAA
The DNA here is from genome assembly GCA_021774205.1 of Nitrosomonas sp. GTDB lineage: Bacteria > Pseudomonadota > Gammaproteobacteria > Burkholderiales > Nitrosomonadaceae > Nitrosomonas. The sequence continues at coordinate 3,764 of JAJFJI010000041.1, read as the reverse complement.
ATACACTTGCAAAAGAAGTATGTCGGCGATTACCCGAATCAAACGGGGATTTCCGCACCAATCGGTGTATACCTGCTTCCGTTCGCAAATAGCCATACGCATATTCACCTGAAATTTTGATACTGGCACTTTTAATCCCCGCGGTTTCCCCAGGAGATTCTTCCAGGATTTCAACATTGAAGCCATGCCGCTCGCAGTATCTTAAATACATACGTTCCAGCATAGCCGCCCAATCCTGTGCCTCAGTGCCGCCAGATCCTGATTGAATATCAACAAAACAATTATTTGCGTCCATCGGATCAGAAAACATACGCCGGAACTCCATTTCCGACATATTTTTTTCAAGATGGCCTAAATCATCTGCAATACTTTCCAACATTGCATCATCATTTTCCTCCTTTGCCATCAGAAGTAATTCAAACGCATCCTTTAATTGCTGCCCAATTAACTCTAGCGTATCAACCAAATCCTCCAGATGTTTTTTCTCACGCCCCAATTCTTGTGCGCGTTTATTATCATTCCAAATAATTGGATCTTCCACCAACCGGGTAATTTCATTCAGACGTGTTTTTTTGGCGTCAAAGTCAAAGAAACCTCCGCAAGTCGTTTGCCCGCTGATCAAGATCATTAAGTTGATCACTCATTATATTGATTTGTTCTGCTTCCATTTCAACCGCCCAAAATAACCAAATATAAAATTATACAGCAAGCGAAATTTGTTGAAACTTGCCTTATCTGTGACATTGCGAATCGATGACGCATTCGAATGAATCACTTTATCGTATGCATTTCATTAGCCTTTATCGCTGTTAAATGATCTACAATAAGTAACAACATAACCATTAAGATTTCTACCGTTTGATGCTAGGGCACAAGACGAACCACTTCATTTGACGAAGATAAAAAATTCTTCGTGAATAAGTTGTTGAAATCAAACCATTCACCTATTACACAATACCTAATGTCTAAGTTTTTTGCATTAATTCCTGCTGCAGGCTCAGGCTCACGCATCGGTAAAACACAACCCAAGCAATATTTAGCCTTAGCCGGCCATCCAATGATTTATCATGCTATACATACCTTGTGCCGTGCGCCACGGATAACCCATGTTTTCGTCATTCTCTCACCAAACGACAGGTCATGGTCGCAGCATGATTGGTCTGAGTTTTCAGATAAACTGGTCGTATTAAATTGCGGTGGTGCAACACGAGCAGAGAGCGTCTTAAATGGCCTCAAAGCTATTCCTTCAGCTATTACAATTAATGATCATGATTGGATGCTGGTTCACGATGCTGCTCGTCCATGCTTGTCATCCACACAGCTTGAATTTTTAATGGATGAGATAGCTGACGACGATACGGGCGGATTACTAGCCATTCCAGTTGCTGACACTTTAAAACGCAGCGACATGAATCATCGAGCAATAAGCACTGAATCCAGGGAAAATTTATGGCAAGCACAAACGCCACAAATGTTTCGCTATCATTTGCTCGTTAATGCACTAAGTCAGGCGAATACCAGCCAAGTAACAGATGATGCAAGCGCCGTAGAAGCCCTGGACCGCCGCCCCAAACTGGTACTTGGTGATACGCACAATTTAAAAGTTACTTATCCACAAGACCTGATTCTCGCCGAATTAATACTTCAAAAAGGAGAAAAAAGTTGAGCCCCATAAGAATTGGACAAGGTTTTGATGTTCATCAACTAACAGAAGGCCGCAAACTAATTATTGGCGGCGTCACCATCCCTTTTGAAAAGGGTTTGCTCGGACACTCCGATGCGGATGTTTTATTGCATGCAATTTGTGACGCACTCCTTGGTGCGGCAGCGCTGGGCGATATTGGAAAACATTTCTCCGACGCGGATCCACGTTTCAAAAATATCGACAGCCGGGTATTGCTGCGTGAAGTTAATCGCTTGCTTGATGAACATGGCTATAAAGTTATTAATATTGACGCAACCATTATTGCCCAAGCACCAAAAATGGCACCCTATATTCCAAACATGGCCACTAATATTGCACAGGATCTTAATACGCCAACAGAAAATATTAATATCAAAGCCAAAACAGCCGAACGACTCGGTTTTATTGGCCGTAAAGAAGGCATTGCTGCTGAAGCAGTCTGCCTAATTAATATTGCGGACAAATGCCGTGAATAACGCGCACACTTTGAAGAAAAAAAACATGCGGGTTTTTTTTGCCATTAAACCGGATGACGCGGCGTTAAAACAATTATCCCATTTAGCAAAACAGCTCGCATTAACCTGCGGCGGACAAAAAACTAAAAAAGCAAATATCCACCTGACACTGGCTTTTCTTGGAGAAATCGCTATCGACCGACTTGCCGCACTTCGCTCTGCAGCAAAAGGAGTTAAAGCAACGACTTTCGATTTCTCATTTGATGAAATTCGATACTGGAAACATAATCAAATTGTTTACGCGGGCACAAGCAAATGCACGCCGGAACTTCTAACACTGGTTAATAATTTACGAAACACGTTATCCACCAACCGCTTTGCTTTCGATTCACGTGCTTATAAACCACACATTACGTTGGTAAGAAAGGCAAAGCTTGACCGGACGTTACCCGATTTAGCGACACCAATCAGTTGGCGAGTAGCAGAATGGTTTCTGATTCAATCAAAACAAACTGACTCCGGAATAAATTATATTTCTCATGATCGCTGGACGTTAAACTAATTTTCTTCTCACACTATATCAGCCTAGACACATTGAATATCATCGCATTTGATACATCTACCGAATACTGTTCGCTCGCATTATGGCTTGATAGCGAATTACAACATAAAGAGATTCATGCCGGACAACGGCATTCCGAACTGCTGCTACCGATGCTGCAAGAAATGCTCGTGGAAAACAATCTAGAACTTAAACAACTGGATGGTTTTGCATTTGGTGCCGGGCCGGGCTCTTTTACGGGTTTACGTATTGCTTGTGGCGTCGCTCAAGGATTAGCTTATGCCACTGAACGTCCGGTAACCGGCATCAGTACATTAAAAGCATTAGCACAGCGCGTTAATAACAACAAAGTTGTCATCGCGCTGGATGCCCGCATGGGCGAAATTTATCATGCCGCCTATGAAAAAAAAGATACGGATGCCTGGGAAACAGTCAGCGAAGCAACCGTTTGTTTACCAAATCATGCACCATCCCTAACAGGAAACGACTGGGCTGGCTGTGGCAGCGGTTTTGACTTGTATCACAAAGAATTAACCAAACACTATTGCGGGCAAATCAATCACATCGATCATGCCCTTTATCCTCATGCGCGTGAAATAGCGCAATTAGCCGCCAGAAAATTTTCCGACGGATCAGTTGTTGATCCGGCCCAAGCTGCACCTATTTATATCCGCAACAAAGTCGCATTGAAGGAAAGCGAGCGATGAGTGTTTCTCAACAACAAACATCCAGGATAAGAAAAATGCTGCCAGTTGACCTGGATCGGGTAGTCGTCATAGAACGAGAAATCTTTCTTTTTCCCTGGTCACTAGAGAATTTTTCCGACTCAATCAGCACTGGCTATGATTGTCACGTACTAGAACAAACAAACACCCTGTTTGGCTATGGCGTTATGATGGTGGGACCAGATGAAGCGCATCTCCTGACCGTCGGCATCGCAGCCAATTGGCAAAATAAAGGCTGGGGCAGAAAACTGTTAAATTATTTTATTCATTTAGCCAGACAGCAAAATTTACAATCCATGTTACTCGATGTAAGGGAGTCTAATACCGGCGCCGCTCTG
>JAJFJI010000005.1 GCA_021774205.1 Nitrosomonas sp. | reverse complement strand
CGAGATATCTGGAATTCAATTCCTGATGCGCTAGCCACGGCGGCAAATCTTTTGAAAAGCAACGGCTGGCGAACTGGACAAACCTGGGGCTATGAAGCTAAGCTGCCAGCTAATGGCCTGCAGTATGAAGATGCGACCAAGACGCTGGCGGAATGGGAAAAACTGGGCTTCACACGCGCAAACGGACAGTCATTTCCTCGCCCCGACAAAAAGGCTGTCCTTAAATTGATGTCCGGTGCTGATAGACCTGCATTTTTAATGGCTCGTAATTTTTTTATCCTTAAACGTTACAATAATTCAGATTTCTATGCATTATCCGTGGGGCTCTTGGCTGATCGCTTGGCCGGGAATGACGGATTAATACAGCTATGGCCGCGCCCCGCTGGCTCATTGATGGTTAACGAAAAATTTGAGTTACAAACGCATCTGAAAAAACGCGGATACTATACTGGCGAAATCGATGGCAGTCTCGGGAAAGGTTCACGGCAAGCCATTCATGTTTTTCAAACTGAAAACGGTTTGCCCGCAGACGGTATTCCTTCTCAATCGATATTGGAAGCATTGAGAAAATAGCTTCCTTTCCTATGGTTACCGAACGCTAGTGGCCGCTGTCAATTGTCGGTTTATCAGTTGCTTGTATAAACCACCTTTGACGAGTAATTGGTCATGATTGCCGGTTTCAATCAGCCTTCCCGCTTGCAATACCATGATGTTGTCTGCGTTGCGTACCGTAGATAACCGGTGCGCAATAATTACCGTGGTACGATCATGCATCAGATCCTCCAGTGAATGCCGCACAGCTGCTTCACTAACGGCATCCAGATGGGATGTTGCCTCATCAAGAATGAGAATTGGCGCATCTTTCAAAAATGCGCGCGCAATTGATACACGTTGCCGTTGACCGCCGGATAATCGTAACCCGCGCTCACCCACAGGCGTATCCAGCCCCAAGGGTTGGGCAGCAATAAAATCTTCCAGCGCAGCGCGTTGAATCGCATCATTCAACGCGTGTTCGTCAGCCTCAGGACGTGCCATCAGTATATTGTCGCGTATTGTTTCGTTAAATAAATAGGTATCCTGGCTGACCAGCGCAATCCGTGCACGTAAGTTGTCAAGTTTATAATCACGCAGATCATGACCATGCATGCGCAGATTACCTATATCCGGATCCCAGAAGCGCAAGAATAAATGCGCAATCGTGGTTTTTCCTGCACCAGATGGTCCAACTAATGCGACAGTACTCCCTGTCGGCACACTAAAACTAACTGATTTTAATGTCTCTTCCATGCCCTTCTGATAGGAAAAACTGACCGCATCCATCTCAAGTGCTGGAATCGTTAAATTGTTGACTGACTTTGGAATTTTTACCCCGACCCCATCCACGACAGGAACGGGTGTATTTTGCACAGCATGTAAACGTCGCGTGGCCCCTAGTGTATTGGCTAGCTGCCGGCCGATCTGAGCAATTTCCGATACAGGAAGAAAAGCTGACAACGCGAGTATTGTCAGCATCGGCAATAGTAAAGCGGATACTTCACCAGCAGTGATCAGATAAGCACCTGTCATCACAATTGCCAACCCACCAAGACCTGTCGCTATCTCCAATACCGCCGTCTGCCAACTGAGATCCCGAAAAAAAGGCAAACGAATGGCAAGGTGCGCTTGTATCTGTGAGATAAATTTATTGCGGCGATTTTCAATTTGCTGAAAGGCAATAATTTCTTGGAGCCCTTGGATACTGTCAACCACATAGGCATTTAGTTCAGCCAGCGATTCACGCGCCTTTGAACCGAGTTCATCTATTCGTTGCCTAAATAAGAAAGGGCTTAAGCCGACCAACAATAAAAAGGGTATTAATACGAGCGCCAATAATCCACTATAAAACCACAGTACAGCCAACACCAATGCAGGAATTAGCACGGCAACAAAAGCTGGCGCGACAGTGTGTGCAAAGAAATACTCGACCATTTCAACATCATATGTGGCCATCGCTACCATATCGCCACTGCGGCGTCGCACCAAGAAAGCGGGCGCCAGGGATTCAAGTTTTGCATAAAGCTTAGCGCGCAAATCAGCGAGCAAGCGAAAAGCCATATCGTGTGCTAACCAGGATTCCAACCAGTGTAATATGCCCGATGCAAGAGCTAATACGCCAAGCCAAATGACCAAGTCATCGTAAGGCTGATCCGCTTTAACCGCGGCTACAATCAACGCGCTAAAAACGCCAACACCGATAAAAGCCAGTACACGTGCGACGCCAAAAATAAAGGTTAATGTTAAATGAGGTTTGTAGGTCCGGACATAATTTAATAATTCACGGATTACGCCAACCCAACCAAGATTATCGGTCTTTAAAACATCGTCGGCTGTTTTTGCTGTTGCCTCGTCAGTATGTGTGGCCAAGATAGTTTCAATGTTGACGTTCGCATTATTCAAGTTTGTTTCGGCACCCAATTGATCATATTCCAATTGCGACGCCATTAAACGACGGTAACAACCCGGCTGATTAATGAGCTGATCATGCGAGCCCGACTCAACTATATGGCCATG